>JBBKXP010000110.1:0-5743 GCA_037969545.1 Paracoccaceae bacterium
ACAGGAAAAGGGGGCGGTCCAGTTCTAGGACTAGCCCGGCTTCATGCAAAGGATCAGCCTTTGGGTATACCAGAACCCATTTGGAGCAAGCGCTATGACCCAGATTCTTACGAAACTGAACGGTGGGACCGTCGAGATCGCGAACGCGAAACTGTCCAAACTCAAGGCCTCAATCCCCGGCAGATTGATCGACAAAGAAGATGCAAGTTACGACGACGCCCGCACGCTGTGGAACGCCATGATCGACCGACGCCCAGGCCTGGTGGTCCGCGCGAACGACACGAACGACATCCGGCTCACCGTAAACTTTGCGCGGGAGAACGACCTGCTGCTGGCGGTCAAAGGTGGCGGCCGTCAGATTGCGGGTCATGCCGTGGCCGATGGCGCGCTGCTCCTTGATCTGTCGCAGGTGAAGGGCGTCCAGGTTGATTCCGATGCGGCGACTGCCGCAGTCGAACCGGGCTGCCAGCTGTCCGATGTGGATCGGGAAACCCAGCTTTACGGCCTTGCCATTCCTCTGGGCATCAATTCGACAACCGGCATTGCCGGTCTGACCCTCGGTGGTGGCTTCGGCTGGATCACCGCCAAACATGGCCTGACCATCGATAACCTTCTTGCGGCTCAAGTCGTCTCTGCCGATGGAGAGGTGCGGCTGGCGAGTGCCACCGAGAACGCCGATCTGTTCTGGGCCATTTGCGGCGGCGGCGGCAATTTCGGCGTCGTCGCGTCGTTCAAGTTTGCCCTGCATCCGATCGGCCCCGAAGTCCTGTCGGGTCTGGTTGTGCATCCTCTGGCCGACGCGCGTGGCCTGTTACAAAGCTATCGCGAGATCTGTGCCCGCGCGCCTGACGAACTGACAATCTGGGCAGTCATGCGACAGGCACCACCACTGCCATTCATCCCGGAGGTCTGGCATCGCAAAGAGGTTCTGATCTTTGCCGCATGCTATGTCGGAGACATGAAAGAAGGCGAGAAGGCGCTGCAAGAGCTGCGCGATCTCGGCAAGCCGATTGCCGACGTGATCGGTCCGCACCCCTACGCAGGCTGGCAGCAGGCCTTTGATCCGCTGCTGACGCCGGGCGCGCGCAACTACTGGAAAAGTCGCGATTTCCTCGACCTCCCCGACAAAGCCATCGACATTCTGTTGAAGGCTTTGGGCGGGCTTCCCGATCCGCAATGCGAAGTCTTCATCGCCCATGTTGGCGGCGCGATGGCGCGGGTGGCCGAAGGGGCGACAGCTTTCCCGCAGCGGAAGGCGCACTTCGTCATGAACGCGCATACCCGCTGGAGCGACGCCGCGCAGGATGTCGGCTGCATGGATTGGGCGCGCGATCTCTATGCGAAGACGGCTCCGTTTTCGGAAGGCAGCGCCTACGTGAACTTTATGCCCGAGGACGAGGCCGGGCGTGTCGGAACCGCCTATGGGGCCAATATGGAAAGGCTGCGCCAGATCAAAGCGAAGTATGACCCCCGCAACCTATTCCGGCTGAACCACAACATCGTTCCGGTGACGGCGGCCGAAGCGGCGCAATAGCGCCTCTGGATGGCTTGAGATTGCGTTCAGCTGCTTGCCGCCGGTTCGGTCGCATTGATGCGCCTGACGGCGTCTGCGCGGCAGTCAGACCATTTCGCCGACTAACAAGAAGCCAAAAAGGAGAAAACAAATGCGACTCTCGAAGAATGACGTGGACATCAAGATGCAGATTCCTGGCGCCACGATCCGCCAACACAGGGATTTTGGGGACGCGACCGGTTTGGGGAAGATAAGCGGTGAGTATTTCACGCTTGCCGCAGGAGTGGATACGACCCCACTGTTTCAAGGTCTCGAAGGAAACCTCTGCCAGTGCCCCCATTGGGGTTTCGTGCTGCAGGGCAGACTCACCACGACCGATGCCACGGGCGCTACGGAAACCGTGAACGCCGAGGATCTGTTCTATTGGCCGCCCGGTCACAACGTGCAAGTCGACGTGGATGCGGAGATCATCATGTTCAGCCCGCAGCACGAGCACAGCAAGGTGATCAACCATATGATTGAGATGACGAAGGGCTAGGCTCTGGACCTATAAACGGCCAATGAACGCAATGTCCGCTTCGGGGCGCTTTGCAGACACCAGACACGGCAAATTCGGAATCAAGGGCGAGGCACCCGCACCGAACAGAATCATCAGTGGGGCCGCGGCCGGTTCCCGTTTGGAAACCAGACGCGGAAGCCACCGCGCAAGAATTACGATTACTCCAACGACGACCAGTGCGACGTGGTAGGCATTTAATGAGAAAAAGGGGTTCTTCATTCACGTCTGGCTCGCTCCAATTCGAAGGGAGTAGCAAAAACTGTATTCTTGATGATCGCAAACTTCGCAGGATGCAGCTGATCAGTGTCTAAAATGTCGGTAGTGGCTAAGGTCATCATAAGAGAGTTGAACTACCTGTATCCGGCATTGGAGCGCGGACAGCAAATGATCACTTCGTCCACGGAGACAATCATGGGTATCTTTCGACGGGTGTCCTTTAATTGGATTCCCCGGCATGCCATGGTCGTGAATTTGAGCCTACGCCTACCGGACTCATGAGTCGGGTATGGACAAAAACGGAGGTATCCCTCGACATCTACCACGGCGATGCCGGACGGCTCGCAAGCAAGGCCGTCTACGGCTAAGGCCGCCAGAACGACACAAGGATTTCAGGCCGCCCACAACCGGTGCGGCCTTTTTGTTCAAGGCGCAATGGTCGTCAGGGCCCTGGCCGTTCAGTGCAATCCCGCATCGGCCACGATGGTTGCGGGCATCAGTTCGCGCAACAGCTTGTCCAGTATTGCCCGAGGGTAGTCTTCAAAACTGAAGGTCGCGATTTCAAACGAATCCGGGCCGTGAACAACTTCGGCAATGAAATAGTCCAAAAGCATGGGCCGAGACTTTCCGCCGATGACCAATGCATTGACGGTGACGTTTTCGGGCGGCTCGGTGACATAAAACTCCTGGGGCGTGGGCCCGTCCGTGCTGTAGCCGTCGCTCGAGACGTCGATGACCGACCGGTTGCAGGCAGGGCCACCCGCCAGGCTGTCGAAACTATACGCGAGGGCTGCACCCGTTCCGGTATGCTGGCCGATGCCGCCGCGTGAATGCCCCTCCAACAGCGTGGCGACATCCTCGATATCGGCGATTGTGCGCAACATCGTCCAGTCTGCAATTACTGACTGATGAAATTGCCCGCTCCATTCGAATGCCGTCATCGCGACCCCCGATCGCTGCGCGAGGATCGCCGCCTGCACTGCCGGGTCTCTGAGAGCCGCCGCAGTCCCTTGGAACTGCAGATCAAAATCGGTCGAATCCATACTTTTCGAGACATCCATCGCAAGCACGAGAGCGAGTTCACAATCCTCTGCCAAAGCGGCAGAAACAAATTGGCCAAGCATCAGCAAGGCACCGGCAATGACGGAAGGAAAGGTTCGCAGGATCATCAAAGGCTACCCACGTTTTGCAGAAAGCTTCGATATCAACGCACAATCTCGACGTTAAGACTACAACATCCACGCAGTTCTGGAAACCGACATGATCCGACATTCCCCAAGTGACAGTCAATCGCCTGCAAGAGAAGGCCGAGAAACCGGACCTTCGCTCCGCCAGTGACTGGGGCCTAGACGTCGACCTTGAAACCAATGACGACTTCGGACGCCAGTTGGCCGCCCATGATACCCCAGCTTTCGGCTGGCGGTTCCATCAGGTAGATCCGTGTGTGATCGCGTGGCACGCCCAGTGGTTCGAGGTTGTCAACGATCGCCCGGAACAGCGCTCGCTTTGCTTCGGTAGACCGTGCCGCGATGCCGATGATCTCGACCCGGGTGTAACGCTCGGTCCGGCCAGGCGAGAGGAGCCTGCACCTGTCATTGTAGAGATCGATGTTCACGTCGCGGTCGCCCTCGGGAATCCCGAAGGCGGAGACGAGGGCTGCCTGCACGGCTTCGAGCAGCTTCGTCTCGATGCCTCGGGCCCAGGTGCCGGTCGAGATGCGGACGCAGGGCATGGTCGTTCCTCCTTCAAAAGCGCATTCCCGAGAGATCCTGTCCCAGAACTAGCTTACCGCCTGTGACATAAGCTGAGCTACTCCCCATTGGCTGGACAGGTTCTGGCGTAAATTAAGCTACTCTTTGCACCTGCTGATCGGGTTGGGTTTCGTCTTTTCTCAGCAAATAGACCACGGCAGGTGGCCTGCCGCCAAGGGCCGAGTGTGTGCCCGACCGCAACTGTGCTCCGACGCCCGAAGGCAGTATCAAGCCAGGCCATCGCGTCTTTGACGGCTGTGGCGCTGAACAGGACCCCAACGTGTTCGACCGCAGGCGCTACGACCGCGCTTCGGGTGACGCTGCCCGCCACGGCAAGGTCGCCTTCGCCCGCGTTCGGATCAACCAGACGGACGGCGTCAAGGCCTGCCTTTCGCAGAAAGCTCTCCCATTGTCCCGAGATGACCAGCAGCCGCGCAGGCTCTTTTGCCGTCACGGCCTGCGAGAACATGGAAATCGCGACCATCGCATCGATCGGTGTTCTAGCCTTCGTCTCTGCGATGCTGGCGCGCAAGATAACATCCGTGGCCATCGAGTGACCAAGGAGCGCAACCTGTCCGGCCTCCGGCAATGTGCGGGCCGCGGCGATCACGCGGCGCGTCTCGGCCACCAAGAGAGCGGTTGTGCCATCTACCGAGCTCACGTCGCCCGACATCGGGATGGGATTTCGGCCGTGACCCTCGAAGCCAAAGGCAAGCACCCGGTAGCCCGCCCGCGCCAAAGGCAAGGAATAGGCCTGCATGATCTGGTGGGACCCGGCAAACCTATGCGCCACGACGAAAACCGGACCGGTCTGGTTCGGCAGTTGATACAAAGTCACCGGCGTGGTGCCGACGTCGAAGGACGAAATATCCAACCCCGCGCGCTCACGCTCCAGCTTCCAGACCGATAAAACGATCAGAAAAACCGCAACTACCCCGATGACCAAGTGCTTGCGGGATATGTTCATGTCTGGTGTTCCGGTTATGGCCAAGAAAATCGCACCCAATCCGTTATGGTTATAACGCGTTTCAGTTGGCTCCGGATCATTAGATCGGGTCGCTCCTGATGGGTCTCTTTTCCATTTCGACTCTTTCCAAGGCTGGATTGATTAGTCTTTGGGTCAAATTAGCTGTTCAAGCAATCGGCTCGGAGTCAAAGAATTGTTGTGGCCTATTTCAGCACGATCCTTGACGATTACAGCCGTTACATCATCTCGTGGAAGCTCTGCACCACTGCCCGGCAGGGTATGCGCAGCATGCCCGAGAGGGGAACATGCGCGCTGAATATATGACGGATACCTTGGATCTGGCCATGCAGGCATCCGGCTGTGATCAGGTTCACGTCATCCACAAGCCACGTCTGCTCAGCGACAATGGTTCCATTTACGTCTCGGGCGACTTGGCTGAATGGTTGCGGGACAAAGGCATGAAGCACTCCCGTGGCGCGCCTTATCATCCTCAGACGCAGGGCAAGATTGAACGCTGGCACCAGACCTTGAAAAACCGCATCCTGCTGGAAAACTACTTCCTGCCCGGCGATCTGGAAACCCAGATCCAGGCATTCGTCGACTACTACAATCATCGGCGCTACCACGAGAGTCTGAACAACGTCACACCCGCCGACGTCTACTTCGGACGTGACAAAGCCATTCTACAAGAAAGGGAAAGGATTAAACGAAAGACGCTCGAAAGGCGGCGCTTGCAT
>JBBKXP010000111.1:0-3334 GCA_037969545.1 Paracoccaceae bacterium
ATGCAAGGGCAGAAGTGAGTGATGATGATTGAACGGGACCGCTGCAGGGACACCCCGAGGTGCTGTCAGGGCGTCACAGCTCGATCGTCTGATTGGGACCCGGTACGCGGACTTCATCAGGGCCAGCGGTCTCAAGCACCACGTCAACAGGCCGGACACATGACCGCACCCCGCAATGATCAGCATCAGATCAAATCAACCCTTGCGCAAACGGAGCCGTCCACCCCTGACAGCACCGCGCGACGAGCTTGCGGGCAATTGCGGGCGAGTTGAATGTGCGGGGGATGATGACGCGGCGCGGCGGGCGGTGGCATGTGTCGAATGTGCGGAATCTTTTGGGGCGGTTGAGCAATGTTGGCTGAAGATTCGAGCGGAGAATTCGCATACCTACTGCTACGCCATTACAGACAAAATGCCAAGCATTGTGCACATCCGGTTCGAACCACGGACGGCGATTGCGGGCCCGTCACATTGCTGAAATTAGCGAATTGATTTGCGCAGGGCACCGCGCAGAGCACGCGATTGTAGCGGCTCGAACAGCGACTGGCGGCCTTCAAAACCCATGCGTTTCATTGCCGCGGCTTCCTGTGGATGCGCCGAAGGGCTGAGCGAATTCCAGAGCAGGCCCGCTAGGCCGGGCGCGCTGGCTGCAGCCTCCGAAAGCGTGCTCAATACCGGCAGTAGTACCTGTTCGATTTCATCGAAATCGGTGCCGAGGGGGAAATCCGGCAGCAGCTGCTCGCGGTAGGGCTCCAGCCACTCGTGCAGCCGATCGGGAGAATTCTGCCGATGCCGTTCGGGCAAACCATAGTCGCGCTTAATCTTGCCTGCGTCCTTAGCCTTCTCAAGCAGGTCTTTTTGAAATCTGCTGTCGGAAATGGCGAGCAGCCGCTTGATCACCTCTTCGTCGGTCTGGCCGCGCAGGTCGGCGACGCCGTATTCCGTCACCACGATATCGCGCATATGGCGCGGCACCGTGGTCAGCGGCAGTTGCCAGACGATGTTGGACGTGACCTTGCCGGCCGACCGGCGTGTCGCCGGCAGGGTCAGAATAGCACGGCCGTCCTCCAGCGCGAACGCCTGTTCGAAAAAGTTGAACTGTCCGCCGACGCCGCTGACGACCTGACCGGGTATGGCAGCGTCCGACATTGCATCTCCCAGCAGGCTGACCTGCATTGCAGCGTTCATGAAACGCGCGTGCCTGCGGGCCGCGCGTTTGTCGTCTTCATCGCCGTAAAGCGCGTTGGTGTAGCTGACCGGCATCATCGAGATCTTGGCGCGTTTGCCGGGGGGCATCGCGCGCAGTCGCTGATACAAATCGCGTGCTTCGACGAAGAACCCGGCGTGGATCACGGCACCGTCCACTTCGCGGCGCACAATTCCAGCCTCGAACAGCGCCAGCAATCCACCGACGAGCATTTCTGTCACGCCATAGAGGCCGGTGTCGAAGGGCGCAGTGCCATTTCCGGTCAAAGGGAAAGGGGCGCCGTTCCAGATTTCATCCAGCTGTCTGTTATCGCGCAGGATCAGGGCATTGGCGATGGCGTCGCCAATCGCCCCGATTCCGATCTGGACCGTGCCGCCATCCACCACCTGGCGCGACACATGCAGCCCGATCGCGTGTTGGGCATCCGACACCGGATGGCGCACAGCCGAGAAGAGATCGAACTGTTCAGCCGGCTCCAAGAGCATGGCCACTTCATCCGCATCAATCGTCGCAGGGCCGCCCATGAAGGGCAGGTCATCGTTGATTTCGCCGACGGCCAGGAAATCCATGTCGCCATCGCGCCGCATCCGAAACAGGTCGGCAGAAATGTCGGTGTTGCACGAAAGACTGAACCTGGAGTGTTCGCGCACCAGAAGCTGCGACAGTACGTTCGGCTTTTGCGCGATCAACACGTCGCGGGCGTGGGTATAGTTCGCCGAAATATAATGCTGCTGGGCATAGTCGTTGCCCAGCCAGGTTCCGGCCTGAAAGAAGAATTCGGACACCGCGATGTTGTCGGGCAAACCCTCGCCCAGCATCATTTCGGCATAGAGCAAGGCTGGGTAGCGTCCGAACAGGCGGTCCATCGCCGGGCCGAGAAACCGCTTTTCGATATCCGATCCGGGGCGGGGTCGTTGCAGGGTCAGTGCGGTGAAGATCGACAGCTTCAGCGTCGGGTCTGCAAGCGCGGCCCGGGTCAGGGCGTTGACCAAGGTCACGGGTTTACCAAGGCCAAGGGGCAGGGCGAGCCGTATCACGCCCCGCGTCCGATCAAAAATGGCCCGCGCCATCGTATCCGCGTCGGTGAACCTCTGTGGCGCGTCAGCCAATACTCTGCCAGCCGTCGTCAGGGGCAAAACGGGGCCCGTGCGTTTGCGCGAGTTCTTGCAGCCGCGCCACGATCTCTGCTGCTCCCCGCGCACGCGCATAATGCATTGGCCCGCCACGGAACGGCGCCCATCCGGTTGCGAATATCATCGCGCCATCGACCTGATCCTCGCTGTGCGCCACGCCTTTGCGCAGCACCTCGACACAGGCATTCAGCATCGGCAGGATTAGCCGGTCGGTCAAGTCGTCATGGCCGTCCGCAGGGGCATCCGGGTGCGGGGTGCCGTCCAACCAGTCGTAGAACCCACGGCCGGATTTCTTGCCCAGATCGCCCGCCGCGACCTTGTCGCGCAGGGCCTGTGAGATCTCGGCCATGGGTCTGTCGAGATTCTTGCGCAGCGATTCCGCCACGTGTAAACTGATGTCGAGCCCGACTTGATCGGCCAGCGTCACCGGGCCCATCGGCATGCCGAACCGCAGCGCAACGGTGTCGATCACTTCCTTGGGCATGCCCTCGTCCATCAGTACCATCGCCTCCATCAGATAGGGGGTCAGGGCGCGGTTCACGACGAAACCCGGATAGTCGCCGACCTGCGCCGGCAACTTTCCGATGGCACCACAAAATGCGGCAAGTCGGGCGATGGTTTTTGCGTTGCTGGCCGGCCCGCGCACGACCTCGACCAGATCGACTTTCGAAACCGGATTGAAAAAATGCAGCCCGGCGAACCGGGTCTTGGCCGGGGCATGGGCGGCAAGCGCGTCGACCGACAGGCTGGAGGTGTTCGAGGCCAGGATCGCGCCGTTTTTCATCTTGCCCTTGAGCCCGGCATAGATCCTTTCTTTCAGGTCGATCCGTTCCGGTGCGGCCTCGATTATCAGATCGGCGCGCGCGATCCCATAGCCCTTGGGATCGGGTATCAGGCGGTCGAGCGCATTGCGGGTTTCGATGTCGCCCAGGTGCTGGCCCTTGCAGATTTCGACGGCCAGCCGGATCGCCCTGCCCAGCGGATCGGTCTTGAC
>JBBKXP010000112.1:0-27208 GCA_037969545.1 Paracoccaceae bacterium
GATCAAAACCTAGCCGGAGTTCGGACCGTTGTCAGGTGGAGTTCTGCCCAACTGGACCAGTTTCGCCTGCAACGCCTTGCGCCGGCGTTTCTGGTAGGCCGAAATCAGCGGCACCGACAGGTAATAGGCGATCGAGGCAGCGATGATCCCGGGAATGATCCCGCCGATCATGAAGGGAAAGAACACCTCTTTGTAAAACACCGCCAGGCGTTCCCAGTGCATCTGTTCCGGCGTGAAAATGGCCAGAAAATTATGCCAGAGATCGCGCCAGGCACCGCCGAATTTCTCGCCCAGAGACAAGTGGGCACTGCCGCGGGGACGCGTGCCCATGAGAAAATGACCCGTTGCCAGCGACATCCCCGCAATCGGCACATAGGTCAGCGGATTTCCAAAGAATGTGCCCAGCAGGGCGGCAAGGATGTTGCCGCGCATCAGTCGCGCAATCAGCCAGGCAATAATGAAATGGAGCCCGAAAAACGGCGTGAAGGTGGTGAACACGCCCGCCCATATACCCCGCGAGATTTTCTCAGGGGTGTCTGGCAAACGCCGGACCCGGTGTTTGACATATTCGAACGCCCGCACCCAGCCGCCGCGCGGCCAGATCGCCTGAACCACGGCCCGCCAGATCGGCCGACGGTCTCTGCGCTTGAAAACCAACCCTTGTCCTTCCTTGACCCAAACCTTCGATCAGGACTTCTTAAGACCCGCATTTGCCCGTGTCGGGTCTCGGTATCGGCCCATTGACGACACGTTGCTTTCAGCCTCCAGCGCGGTCATCACCCGGTGCAGATGTTCGGTATCCCGCAAATCGACATCGACCAGAAGCCGGTAAAAGTCCGGCTTGCGGTCGACGAAGTTCAAATCCGAGATATTGGCGTTCTGTTCGCCAATCAAGGTGCAGATCCGCCCCAGCACGCCGGCGTCATTGGTAATTGTCAGATCAAGGGTCACGGTGTTGATGGATTTGTGGTTGCCGTCCTGCCAGTGCAGGTCGACCCAGCGTTCCGGCTGATCTTCGTATTCGACAAGGGCCTGACAATCGATGGCATGCACCACCACGCCCTGGCCGCGAAACGTGATCCCGACGATCCGCTCGCCCGGGACCGGCTGGCAGCAGGCAGCGCGCCGGTGGCTTTGATCGGCGGCAAGGCCGACAACGGCGCGGATTTCGTCAACCTCGTCGCCGGTACGTTCGGCCAATTCAGGATAGATCGCCCGGACCACCGTGCGCGACGAAATCTCGGCACTGCCAAGCTGCGCCAGCATGTCATCGACATCTTCCATCGCCAATGTCTTGGCGGCGGTGCGCAGGGCCTTGTCGGTCGCTTTCTTGCCGACGTTTTCAAACCCGACGCGGGCCAGTTCGCTGCCCAGCTTGATGAACCGCTCGCGGTCCTCTTCGCGCAAGGATCGCCGGATCGCGGTCTTGGCCCGCCCCGTCACCGCGATGTCGATCCATGTCGCCTGCGGAGTTTGCCCTTCGGCGGTGATGATCTCGACCGACTGGCCGTTTTTCAGCCGGGTCCAGAGCGGCACCCGCATGCCGTCGACCTTGGCGCCGACGCAGGCCGCGCCGATCCGGGTGTGTATCGCATAGGCAAAATCGATCGGGGTGGCGCCGCGCGGCAGCTTGATCACATCGCCCTTGGGCGAAAAGCAGAACACCTGATCCTGATACATCTCGAGCTTGACCGCCTCGAGAAATTCATCGTGGTCCTGATCGTCGTCCAGCCGTTCGGTAATCGACGCGATCCAGCGCACCGGATCGACGGCAAAGCGGTTTTCAACACGTTCGCCGTTTCGATAGGACCAGTGCGCGGCCACCCCCGTTTCGGCAACCTCATGCATTTCGCGGGTGCGGATCTGGACCTCGACCCGCTTGCCGTCGCGCCCCGAAACGGTGGTATGGATTGATCGGTAGCCGTTCGATTTCGGCTGGCTGATGTAATCCTTGAACCGCCCCGGCACCGCCCGCCAGCGTTGATGGATCGCCCCCAACACCCGGTAACATTCGCCCTCGGTCGCGGTGATGATCCGGAACCCGTAGATATCGGACAGACGAGAAAACCCCTGATCCTTTTCCTGCATCTTGCGCCAGATCGAATAGGGCTTCTTGGCCCGCCCCGTCACCTCGGCGGCGATGTCGGACCGGTCAAGTTCCGTGCGCATATCGGAAGTGATCTTTTCGATGACGTCACCGGTTTCGCGTTGCAGCGTGATGAAACGGCGGATGATCGACGAGCGCGCCTCGGGGTTGATGACCTTGAAGGCGAGGTCCTCAAGTTCCTCGCGCATCCATTGCATCCCCATCCGGCCAGCCAGCGGCGCATAGATGTCCATCGTCTCGCGGGCCTTCTGGGCCTGTTTATCGACGCGCATGGATTTGATCGTGCGCATGTTGTGCAGCCGGTCAGCCAGCTTGACCAGGGTGACGCGCAGATCGCGGCTTGTCGCCATGAACAGCTTGCGAAAATTCTCCGCCTGTTTGGTTTCGGTGCTGGTCAGTTGCAGATTAGTGAGCTTGGTGACGCCATCGACCAGCTCGGCAATCTCGGTGCCGAATTGCATTTCGACCGCAGCATAGGATGCCTTGGTGTCTTCGATGGTATCGTGCAGCAAGGCGGTTATCAGCGTCGCATCGTCCATCTGCATCTGCGCAAGGATCATCGCGACAGCGACAGGATGGCTGAAATAGGGCTCTCCCGAATGACGAAACTGGCCGTCGTGCATTTCGGCGCCAAAGGCAAAAGCCGCGCGCATTCGTTTTTCGTTGGTGCGGGGATTGTAGGTGCGGACCAGTGCGATCAGATCGTCGGGAGTCGTCATCTGGTCCGTGCCTTATCCATCCAAGGCCGGGGTGACGGCCCTAGCGCTGCCCCTGCGCTTCCATCAGCGCGCGCAGCAACTTTTCCTCGGACATGTCGTCTTCGACGGGTTTGTCAGCCTCGGCCCCCATCAACAGCGACATCGAATCCTCTTCGGGCTCGTCCACCTCGATCTGGGTCTGGTGCGCCTCGATCATCCGCTCGCGCAGATCGTCGGCGCCTTGGGTCTCGTCGGCGATTTCGCGCAGCGACACGACCGGGTTCTTGTCGTTGTCGCGGTTCACCGTAACCGGCGATCCGGCAGCAATCTCGCGGGCGCGGTGCGCGGCGAGCATCACAAGTTCAAACCGGTTCGGGACCTTGTCCACACAATCTTCGACGGTAACGCGGGCCATGAGCACACTCCTGCAATTTCGCGGGCATTCCTTGGAAAGCCCCCATCTAAGGGCTTGATCTGTGATTGACAAGCGGATTCGGGGCGGTTTTCACACCGCCGCGAGGGGGATCACCGCGGCCCGTTCTGCGGCCGGCAACGCGCCCAGCATGGCGGCGACCGACAGACCCAGCAGCGGATGCACCCAAGTTGGCGCAATCTCGGCCAACGGCACCAGGACAAAGGCGCGATCCTGCAAGCGCGGGTGCGGCAGGATCAACCTTTCGGGCGCCAGCCTTGTCTGCTTGGCCAGCGGCAATTCACGCCACCGATCCTGGGTTGCGGCATCGGGCAGAACCAGATCGCCGACCGCCAGCAGGTCAAGGTCGAGCGTGCGGGGGCCCCAACGCTGGTCCCGCAGTCGCCCTGCCGCCGCTTCGATCTGGTGCAGGATATGCAGGATTTCATCTGGCGCCCGATCCGTTTCAATCAGGATTGTAGCATTGACAAAGTCAGGCCCCGAACCCGCCGGGAAGGCTGACGTGAGGTAACATAGACTCGAGGCCCGGATTCTCCCGACTGTTTTGGCGACGTCGGAAATCGCTGCACGAACAATCCGTTGCGGCGTCCTGCCCGCGGCGCCGAGATTCGAACCTATGGAAATAAGCGCCATTTGGCTGATTTCCCCCCGTCTGATGGGTTGCTTCGCGGCGGCGAAAGACTATTTATACCCCTGTTTCGTCACCTAAACCACCACTCACACTCACTTTCAAACACTCCGGCGAAACTGCATTTCGAAAGGACATATTGAATGTTTTATCGTGACGAGCGATTGGCGCTCTTCATCGATGGATCGAATCTGTATGCAGCGGCCAAATCGCTGGGGTTCGATATCGATTACAAACTGCTTCGCCAGGAATTCATGCGCCGAGGCAAACTGCTGCGCGCATTCTACTATACCGCCTTGCTGGAGAATGACGAATATTCGCCGATCCGGCCCTTGGTTGATTGGCTGCACTACAACGGTTTTACCATGGTCACCAAACCGGCCAAGGAATACACCGACAGCATGGGTCGCCGCAAGGTCAAGGGCAACATGGACATCGAACTTTGCGTCGATGCCATGGAACTGGCGCCCCATGTCGACCACATCGTCCTGTTTTCGGGCGACGGCGATTTCCGTCCGCTGGTCGAATCCCTGCAGCGCAAGGGTGTCAGGGTCTCGGTGGTGTCGACAATTCGCAGCCAGCCCCCAATGATCGCCGACGAGTTGCGGCGGCAATGCGACAATTTTATCGAACTCGACGAACTACGCGAAGTGATCGGCCGGCCACCCCGCGAACCGCGTCCCGAAACCGAAGGCAATCACCAGGAAATGGCCGACGAATAGGTCAGCAGACCGGTGCCCGATGCGGCCCCGGTTGTCATTTCTGGGGCTTGTCACGGGGCGGCGACGGGCACAATCTGCGCCTGACCCGTAAAGGAGCCCGCCATGCACCATCCCCTTGTCACCGATGCCGATATCGCCGCCTATCAGCGCGACGGTGTCGTACTGATCCGTGGACTGTTTGCCGATCACGTCGAAACCCTGCGCGACGGCGTCGCCCGCAACATGGCCGATCCGGGTCCGTTTGCATCCGAGAACCTGAAACCGGGCGAGGCCGGACGGTTCTTTGACGATTACTGCAACTGGCAGCGGATTCCCGAATTCCAGCGGGTCATCGCTGACTCACCCGCCGCCGCTGTCGCCGCCGATCTGATGGGATCGCAGACCGTGCAGATGTTTCACGATCACGTGCTGGTCAAGGAACCTGGCACCGCCAAACCAACCCCCTGGCATCAGGACAGCCCCTATTACTTTGTCGAGGGGGCGCAGACCGTCAGCTTCTGGTCACCGCTTGACCCGGTGACGACCGCCAGCCTGCGCTGCGTCGCCGGATCGCACAAATGGCCCCGCCCGGTGCTGCCAAAACGCTGGTTGGCCGACACATCGTTTTACCCCGACCCTGACGCCTACATGCCCGTCCCCGACCCGGACGCCGAGGGGATGACTGTGCTGGAATGGCCGATGGAGCCGGGCGATGCGGTGGCGTTCAACTACGGCACCCTGCACGGCGCGCGCGGCAACGAAGGCACGACGCGGCGGCGCGCGTTTTCGTTGCGGCTGGTGGGCGATGACGCCCGCTATGTCGAACGACCCGGCCCGACCTCGCCGCCGTTTCCGGGGCATGGAATGGAAGTGGGACAACGCCTGCGCGAAGACTGGTTTCCGGTGATCTGGGAACGGGGTTAGTCAGGCGTCTGCTACTTTGGTCCAAACCGACACATGGCTTTGACTGATCGCAGTGAGCGGTGCTCGGTGCCAATTGGCGTAGCGCCCCGCCAACTGCATCCCGGCCAGCCGCGCCATCAGATCCAGCTCAGACGGCCAGACATAGCGGAAAGGTATTGAATTGAGTCGTGCCTGACCATCTCGGATGTTCATGTGATGTGACCAGAAACATTGGGTCACCACGTCGTATTCGTCGATCCCCCAATGCGCCGGGCTTCGGTCGAAAGGCACCAGCGTCTCACCCAAAGGAAGGCGTTGCAGGGCGGGCACGCCGACTTCGACAACAAAGAACCCGCCCGGTTCCAGATGATCGGCGGCATTCTGAAAGCACGCGACCTGCATATCCTGCGTAGTCAGGTTATTGATGGTGTTGTAGACCAGATAGACCAGCGCATATGCGCCCGGAACCCGCACTTTCGTGATGTCGCCGATGGTCACGGCGATGGCGGTGCCACCGGGTTTTTGCCGCATCCGACCCACCATCGCCTGTGACAATTCGATCCCGCTGAGCGGCACACCGCGCCAAGCCAAGGGCAGGGCGATCCGTCCGGTGCCGATCGCAAATTCAAGCGCGGCACCTTGCCCGGCCAGATCGGCCAGAAAATCGACGGCAGGACCAACAGTCGCCGGATCGGTCATCGCCGGATCGTCATCGTAGTGGGCGGCGATGTCAGCGCCGAAATACCCATCCTTGTCCATCTCTGCGGTCCCCTAACTGGACTTTTGCAACTATGGCAGGTCCTTGCGGGCCTTCAAGACCATGCTTGGCGCGTCCTCTGGACGTATTTGCTTGACCAGACTAACAATCGATCATGACCAAACCGCCCCTCACCCTTTACCTTGCCGCGCCCCGCGGGTTCTGTGCCGGCGTCGACCGCGCCATCAAGATCGTCGAAATGGCGATCGAAAAGTGGGGCGCGCCGGTCTATGTCCGCCACGAGATCGTGCACAACAAATTTGTCGTCGATGGGTTGCGCGTCAAGGGCGCAGTGTTTGTCGAGGAACTGGACGACTGTCCGCCCGATCGCCCGGTGATCTTTTCCGCCCACGGGGTGCCGAAATCGGTGCCCAAGGCCGCCGAGTCCCGCCAGATGCTGTTTGTCGATGCCACCTGCCCACTGGTTTCCAAGGTGCATGTCGAGGCCCAACGCCATGCCGACAACGGCTTGCAGATGATCATGATCGGCCACGCGGGCCACCCCGAAACCGTTGGCACCATGGGGCAACTGCCGGTGGGCGAGGTGCTGCTGGTCGAAACCCCGGCAGATGTGGCGGCCGTGCGTGTCCGCGATCCTGCCCGGCTGGCATTTGTCACACAAACCACCCTGTCGGTGGATGACACCGCCGATATCGTCGCCGCCTTGTTGGCCCGTTTCCCGGCAATCGTCGGGCCGCACAAGGAAGACATCTGTTATGCCACCACCAACCGGCAAGAAGCGGTCAAGGCGATGGCCGCGCTGACGCCAACGATGCTGGTGATCGGGGCGCCGAATTCCTCCAACTCGCGCCGCCTGGTCGAGGTTGGGGCGCGTGCCGGCTGCACTTATGCGCAACTCGTGCAGCGGGCGGCCGAAATCGACTGGCGGGCCTTGGAGGGGATCACGTCCATCGGGATCACCGCCGGGGCGTCTGCGCCTGACGCCCTGATCGCCGAGGTGATTGACGCCTTTCGCGCCCGCTATGATGTGCGCGTGGAACAGGTGGAAACCGCCGTCGAAAACGTCGAGTTCAAGGTGCCGCGTGTGTTGCGCGAATCGGCGTGAAGTTGGGACGACCCCGCCTTGACACGGCTTATCTCAACCGCTCGAGCCGGCCCTTTCGTTTGACGATGTTCTTGTAATCCCACTGAATGTCCTGCGCCTCGGCAAGCCATGTTCTCAGCAACCGCGCGTCAATTTCAGCAGTCGATATGAACCGCAATTCCGCCGCCTTGAAGGAGCCGGTCGGGGCAAGTCCTGTCGTCGCAAAGGATTGCCCGCTCCAGAACATCAATCGGACGCAGTTTTTGAGCTTGCCATAGCCGACAATCGGATTGCCTGTGATGAACCAGACCGGGTGGCCGTGCCAGATACGGCCCTCGGCCCCGGTAAGGGTCGGATTGATCAGGCCCTGCAACGTATCGCAGACCTGCCGGGCGCCGTCTGGCTGCGCGTCGTTGTACTCCTGAATCGCGTCACGCATCATCCGCGGAGGATAGCAGCCTGCATCGAGCAACGAAACGCCCGACAGCGGCGGGCGCGCTCATTGAATTCTGGCCCTTCGGGATCGGACGGGTATAACGGTGGGGCAGTTCGCACGCACCGGGATGCTTATCGATGATCTCACTCCAATTCCTGCTGACCGCCTTCGTCGTGGTCCTCGCCCCCGGCACCGGCGTGATCTACACGCTGGCGATGGGTCTAGGGCAGGGGCGCCGTGCCGCATTGGCGGCGGCGACCGGCTGCACCATTGGCATCGTGCCGCACCTGCTGGCGGCGACGCTGGGGTTGGCGGCGGTGCTGCATACCTCGGCCGTGCTTTTCAACGCGGTCAAATTTGCCGGGGTCGCCTATCTGCTTTATCTGGCATGGCAGGCGTTGCGGGCCGGGGGTGCCTTGGCGGTCACCTCTGAGCCCCGCGCCCAACCGCTGTTCGCCGTGGCCCGGCGTGGCACCCTGATCAACGTGCTGAACCCGAAGCTGTCGATCTTTTTCCTTGCTTTGCTACCACCCTTCCTGTCGGGCAATCCCGCCACTGCGACGGTCGAAATGCTAGCCTTCGGCGCTGTTTTCATGGCGCTGACCTTTGTTTTCTTTGTCCTTTACGGCCTGTTCGCCGGGACGGCCCGGCGCTGGATTCTGGCCAGCGAGCGGGCGATGCGCTGGCTGAACCGGGGCTTTGCGGGCGTGTTCGCCCTGTTGGCGGGCAGGCTGGCGCTGGAGCGGGCGTGAGGGGGATTGCCGCAGCCATCCTCGCGCCTGCCGTCCGATGAGCGACCCGCGCACCATCGCCGTTTATGACGCCAAGGCGGGCGATTACGCCAAACTGACGCTGACTAGCCGCCCCGACGCGGATTTGCAGGCGTTTATCGCACTGATCCCGGACGGGGGACGCGTGCTTGACCTCGGTTGCGGCCCGGCCACCGCCTCGGCTCACATGCGGGCGGCAGGGTTGGACCCGGACCCGGTCGATGCGTCGGGCGCGATGGTGGCACTGGCCAACGAAACATACGGCATTGCTGCGCGGCAGGCGACGTTTGACGATCTTGACGCCGTCGCCGCCTATGCCGGGGTCTGGGCCAACTTCAGCCTGCTGCATGCGCCACGCGCCGACCTGCCCCGGCATCTGGGCGCGATCCACCGGGCGCTGATCCCCGGTGGCACGTTTCATATCGCGATGAAGACCGGAGCGGATGCGGGGCGCGATGCCCTCGACCGGCTTTATACCTATGTCGGTGTCGCCGAATTGCAGGGATTGCTGGTCGATGCGGGGTTTCTGCTGCTTGGCACCCGCGAAGGCGTGGGCGCCGGCCTGTCGGGCAGCATGGACCCCTACGTGATCTGCCTGACCCGGAAACCCGATGCCTGACCTCTTCGCCTACACTGACGGTGCCTGTTCGGGCAATCCCGGCCCCGGTGGCTGGGGTGCGATCCTGCTGGCGCGGTCCGGCGAGGCGGTTCTGAAAACCCGCGAGCTGAACGGCGGCGCGGCAGACACCACCAACAACCGTATGGAACTGATGGCGGCGATTGCCGTGCTCGAGGCGTTGGATCGCCCCAGCACCCTGACGGTCGTCACCGACAGCGCCTATGTCAAGGACGACATAACCAAATGGGTGCATGGCTGGAAACGCAACGGCTGGACCAAAAAGGGCGGTCTGAAAAATGTCGATCTGTGGCAGCGCCTTGATGCCGCGCAGGCCCGCCACATCGTAACTTGGGAATGGGTCAAGGGGCACGCGGGCCACCCCGAGAATGAACGCGCCGATGAACTGGCACGGGCGGGGATGGCGCCGTTCAAACCTGCGGTGTATTGAAACCGACCCGGCACGCTGCCGTTTTGGCGCAGTTGCGGCGCACGCCAATCGCCTGGCCCTGCAATGTCCCGATTGCGGCCTGACGGCTTTGGGCTAGGGTGCAGATATGCCGATGCAGAACCGAACCGCAGATGATTGAATGGCGCGACGAGGGCGCTGTTTTGGCCGCCCGTCCGCACGGCGAAACCTCGGTCATCGTCGAGGTGTTGACCCCCGGCCACGGTCGCCATGCCGGGGTGGTGCGCGGCGGCGCCAGTCGCAAGATGGCGGCAACCCTGCAGCCCGGTGCGCAGGTCGATGTCACGTGGAAAGCCCGGCTGGACGAACATCTGGGGGCGTTCAGCATCGAACCGCTGCGCAGCCGGGCGGCACTGGTCATGCAGGACCGGCTTGCGCTATCCGGTCTGAATGCCGTCTGCGCAATGTTGGTGATGGTCCTGCCCGAACGCGAGGAACATCCACCCTTGTATCACCGCACCATCGCCTTGCTTGACCTGCTGGACCGGTCCGACGTCTGGCCGCTTGCTTATCTGCAATGGGAAATGGCGCTGCTTGATGAACTTGGCTTCGGGCTTGACCTGACGGCCTGTGCGGCGACAGGCGTGAACGAGGACCTGTGCTATGTTTCACCCAAATCCGGCCGGGCTGTGTCGGCGCAGGGCGCGGGCGACTGGGCAGACCGGCTATTGCCGCTGCCGGGCGTGATGCTGGGGCGCGGCGACGCCGATACGTCAGACATTCTGCTGGCACTGGGCACCACCGGCTATTTCATCGAACACCGGCTGATCCGGTCATTGGGCGACCGCCCGATGCCCGCCGCCCGCCAGCGCCTGCTAACGGCAATGTCACGGCAGACATAGGCCGCAGCATCTAGACCGCCGCATGTTCGATCAGAAAATCCGCCGTCGCCGCAAGGCTCTGCGGCGCCGGGATAAAGTCGATCCCCAGATCGCGCCGGGCGGCTGTGTTGTCGGCCCGGTCGATCTTGCCCAGCGACGGCACGATGGCGCGCACCGACGGATCGAACAGGCCCAGCAACCGGATCAGGATATCCGGCGACTGCCGGGTCGGAATCCGCCGTGACGGATGGGCGGCCTTGAGCGCCGCACCGATTTCGGTGAACCACAGCGATTCGGTTGCGCCGATATACCGCTTGCCCGCAGTTTCGGGCCGTTCCAGCGCCCGCAGGTGCATCAATGCGACGTCGCGCACATCCACCAGCGTGAACCCCAAGTGGGGCAGCAAAGGGTCCTTGCCGCGCAACACCCGCTGAACGACGCCCACCGAGGTGCCGAAATGAACATCCAGTGGCGGCCCGGTGACCAGCCCCGGATTGATCGTGGTCAGCTGCATCCCGGGGGTATGGTCGCGTACGAAATCCCAAGCGGCGCGTTCGGCCAAAGTCTTGGACAATCCATAGGCGCTGACCGCCGGGTCATCGGTCGGGGTCCAGTCGGTCTCGTCATAGGCAACTTTGCCCGGCGGCAACGGCCCGCCCATGATCGCAACGACCGACGAGGTCAGGATCACCCGCGTCACGCCCCCCGTCTGCGCTGCCCGCAACACCCGCAGCGTGCCGTCAACCGCCGGACGGATCAGGTCGGCGGGGTCCTTGGGCTGCACCAGTGGAAACGGCGAAGCCGTATGCATCACCGCCGTGACGCCCCGCGCCGCTGCGTTCCACCCGGCATCGTCACCCAGATCAAGCGCCACGAATGTCAGCCGCTCTTGCAGCCCCGCCGGATCGGTCAGATGCGGGCGCACCGCCGCCGTCACTTCGGCGCCGCGCGACAGACTGCGCACGGTGGCGCGAACCTGATGGCCTGCATTCAGCAGGTCCAGCGCGATGTGTTTGGCAATGAACCCGCTTGCGCCGGTCAAAAGGATGGTTTGCGGCATCTGGACCCCTTTGAGTCAGTCACACCGGCGAAGGACGGGCGACACGATCAGATCAACTGCCTAGAACAACTTCCCGCTGTGCGCGACAGTTTTTGTCGCATATTGCAAAGACGCCCGACCCCCGGCAGGTCCAGATCGCCGCAAGACCGACCGAAGGCCCGCCATGATCGCTCCTCGCGCTCCGATTTATCTGACCCACTCGCCAGTCCCGCGGGTGCAGGACTTTGCGCTGCTCTCGGCGCTCGAGGCCGGGGTACGCGGCATCCTGCTGTCGGTCATGCCGCTGGTGATCTACCGCGCCTATGGCGATGCGGCCAAGGTTAGCCAGATCTACTTTCTGGTCGGGATCGCATCGCTGTTCTGCGGCCTGATGGTGCCGTGGCTGACCCGCTGGATCGCCCGCCGCTGGATGTTCACCATCGCCGGCTGCCTCTATCTGATCGGCTGTTCAATCGCCATCTTCGGCCCCACCGAACTCAAGGCGCTGGCCTTGCTGACCAATGCTGTCGGCACGGTCACGTTTTCGGTCTGTCTTGCGGCCTATGTCCTCGACTACATTGCCCGCACCGAACTGGGACACAACGAATCCACCCGGATGGTCTACAGCGCCCTGTCATGGTCGATCGGCCCTTTTCTGGGTGTCTTTCTGCTGAACTGGTGGGAACCCGCACCATTCATCGTCGCCAGCCTGTTCGCTTTTGCTCTGATTGGAATGTTCTGGAAACTGCGCCTGGGCAACGGCAAGCAGATCACCAAGGCCCGCGGCCCGGCCCCCAACCCGGTGGCGTTTCTGGGCCGCTTTCTGACCCAGCCCCGGCTGATCGCCGGTTGGCTGTTCGCAGTGATCCGGTCCTGCGGTTGGTGGATCTATGTCGTCTATCTGCCGATCTATTGCATCGAAAACGGGCTTGGCGAAACTGTCGGGGCACTGGCCCTGTCGCTTTCCAATGCCTTGTTGTTCACCACCCCGCTGATGCTGCAAGTGGTCCGGCGGGTCGGGGTGCGCACATCCGTCTGGGTGACATTTGCGCTGACCGGGGTCTTGCTGGTTCTGGCCTGGATTGTCGCCCCGTTTCCCTGGGTCGTCTATGGCGCGCTGATGCTGTCCTCGGTCCTGCTGGTGATGCTGGACGTCTGTGGCGGTCTGCCGTTCCTGATGGCGGTGAAACCATCCGAACGCACCGAGATGGCCGCCGTCTACTCCAGCTTCCGCGACGTTTCCGGCATCCTGACCCCAGCCACCGCGTGGGCCGTGTTGTTGGTGTCACCGGTTGCCGGCGTGTTTGCGGCTTGCGGGCTGGGAATGTTCGCCGCCGCGATGATCGCAACCCGGCTGCACCCGCGACTGGGCGCCCCACGCGGCCTTGGCGATGCCGGGTTGACGGCGCCCGCCGAATAATCCGGGACTTTACGCAGCGCTGCAGACTGTGCCAGAATTTGTCGGTAATATCGTGTTGGAGCAGGCCCCATGTTCACAGACATCGCCGTCGGTCTGGTATTCGGGCTGTCTCAGATTTCCGACAACATGCAGTCCGCAACCGACCGGATTTGGCAGGCCGACTTTGCCGGTGCGGTGGCGCGGGTCGTGCCACTGCCGCCGGCGTTCGAACTGGTCTATCGGTCGGGCCTGACGCTGCCCGAAGACGTCCAGGCGGCATTTGACAACGACTTTGCCGGCGGCCCGTATTTCGGCGCCTTCGCCATCGCCAAGGATTTCTCTTTTGGCTATATCGCCGGGGCCAACAGCCGCGCCGCCGCCGCCGAAATCGCCCGGCTGGAATGTGCCAGACATGCACCAGAGGCGACGCCGAACTGCATCATCTATGCCGAATTTCTGCCCATCGGTTACGCCGACCTTGCCCCGGACGAAATCGCCCTGTCGCCCGAGGCCGCCGCGCTGTTTCAGAACCCCGGCAAGCGTGGCCGGTTCCGCGCGATGGCGGCCAGCGACGACGGTGCCTATTCTCTGGTCTGGGCTCATGCCAGTCAGGCCGAGGCAGACGCCGCCGCCATTGCTGATTGCGACCAGTACCGCATCACCGACATGGCCGGGCTGAGAGACATGCCATGCCGGGTTCTGCCCGGCCTGCCCTAATCCAGCAACCGCCGCGCGATCACCTGCGCCTGAATTTCGGCGGCACCTTCAAAGATGTTCAGGATCCGGGCATCGCACAGGATCCGGCTGATCTTGTACTCGAGCGCGAAACCGTTGCCGCCGTGGATCTGCAAACCATTGTCGGCCGCCGCCCAGGCAACCCGTGCCCCCAGCAGCTTGGCCATCCCGGCCTCAAGATCGCAGCGCCGCCCGGCATCCTTTTCGCGGGCTGAGAAATAGGTCAGCTGCCGCGCTACCATGATCTCGACCGCCATCATCGCCAGTTTGCCCGCAACACGCGGAAACGCAATCAGCGGTTTGCCGAACTGCTTGCGGTCCGTCGCATATTGCATCGCCACATCCAGCGCCGACTGCGCCACACCCACCGCCCGTGCGGCGGTCTGGATACGGGCGCTCTCAAAGGTTTGCATCAGTTGCTTGAACCCCTTGCCGGTCTCGCCGCCCAGCAGGTTGTCGCCCTTGACCCCAAAGCCATCGAACGCCAGTTCGTATTCCTTCATCCCGCGGTAGCCCAGCACCCCAATCTCGCCCCCCGTCATCCCTGGTGTCGGGAAGGGGTCAGCCTCGGTGCCGGGAGTCTTTTCGGCCAGAAACATCGACAGGCCGCGATAATCGAACGTATCCGGGTCGGTGCGCGCCAGCAGGGTCATCACATGCGTCCGGGCGGCATGGGTGATCCAGGTCTTGTTCCCGGTGACACGCCAGTCATCGCCATCACGCACCGCGCGGGTGCGCAAACTGCCCAGATCGGACCCGGTGTTGGGTTCGGTGAACACGGCTGTCGGCAGGGTTTCCCCGCTGGCGAGGCGCGGCAGCCACTTCTGTTTCTGCGCCTCGGTGCCGCCGCACAGGATCAGTTCGGCAGCGATCTCGGACCGCGTGCCCAGCGAGCCAACGCCGATATAGCCGCGCGACAGTTCTTCGGACACCACGACCATGCTGGCCTTGGACAGGCCGAGCCCGCCGTATTCTTCGGGGATGGTCAGGCCAAAGACGCCCATGTCGGCCAACGCAGCGATCACCTGCATCGGGATCAATTCGTCGTTCAGATGCCAGTCATGCGCATGCGGTTCGACCTGCTCGACCGCGAAACGGCGGAACTGCGCGCGGATCATCTCAAGCTCGGTATCCAGACCGGGGTTGCCCACGGTGATCCGTGCCGCCTGTTCCTGCATGAGCGCCACCAGACGGGTCCGGGCGGCCTGGGTATTGCCGGTCGCGCACAGGGTCTTGATGGCAGGCGTCTGCAGCGCGACGGCATCCAGCCCGATATCCGCCAGCCGGACAATCTCGCCCTGGGACATCGGGATGCCGCCGACGATCTGGTTCAGGTATTCGCCAAAGGCGATCTGGTGCAACAGCTGTTCGATGTTGCCAAAATCACCACCGGCCTGCAACCGCTCGGCCCATTCCTGCATCTGTTGCAGGCTTTGGGCATAGGTCGCCAGCCACGCAAGGCCGTGCGCCGCCGTCTGATGCGCCTCGATCAGATCGGCGGACACGCGGCCGTTTTCGCTGACCAGCGCCCGCACCGTTGTCGTTGCAACCGCCAATAGCTCGGTGACAACGGGCAGGGCCGCGCCTGACAACGCCAGCAAATCGGGCAAGACCGGGTTTCGGGTCAGCGGGCTGTCCTGTCCGTCATGGGGCATCGGGCGATCCTTCTTGTGCACTTGCAGCAATAGTCAATTCGCAGTTGCAGCGCAACATTCATCCAATAACACAGCCGATAAAGAACGGAAATGTCGCACCCGAATTTGGCTGCACCGCCACGCCGCCCGCGTTAGATCAGGGCGCATGGAGACGTTTTTTCCTCAGATCAGCCTGCATATCCTCATGCTGACGACCTTGATCACCCTGCTGGCCGGGGTGGTCAAGGGCGTCGTCGGATTTGCCATGCCGATGGTGATGATCTCGGGTCTGACGCTGATTCTGCCGCCAGAGGTGGCGCTGGCCACCCTGATCCTGCCAACGCTGGTCGCCAATCTGGCGCAGGCGCTGCGGCAGGGGCCGGGGGCAGCCGTCGCGTCCATCATGGATTTCCGCCTTTTCATCGCTGCCTGCCTCATCTTTCTGCTGATCAGCGCCCAACTGGTGCGCATCCTGCCACAGGCGGCAATGTTCCTGCTGATCGGTGGCCCGGTCGTGGCTTTCGCCCTGCTGCAACTCAGTGGCTGGAAGGGGCATCTGGCGCAAAGGTCGCGCCCGATCGAGGTCGTCGTCGGCGGGTTTGCTGGCTTTGTCGGCGGCATATCCGGCGTCTGGGGGCCGCCGCTGGTCGCTTACCTGACGGCCATCGGCACGCCAAAGATCGCGCACATCCGCGCCCAGGGCGTAATCTATGCGATCTGTTCGGTTGCCCTGTTCGGGGCACACTTGCAAAGCGGCGTGCTGCGCACCGACACCGCGCCGCTGTCGGTGCTGATGATCCTGCCCGCCATGATCGGGATGTGGCTGGGCCTGCGGATTCAGGACCGGTTCGACCAGACCACATTCCGCCGCGCGACGCTGTTCGTCCTGCTTGTTGCCGGACTCAACCTTGTGCGGCGCGGTCTTTTCTGACCCAACTTCTTCTTTTGGCCAAAAATATTCCGGGGGACGGCCAGCAGGCCGGGGGGCAGCGCCCCCTACGACAGCAGATTTTCGAACCCGCAGACGGCGGCCAGTTGCGGCACCATCTGCGGCGCCACCACCTCGAATTCCACATGCAGAATCACGTTGCCATGCTGCACCGCCTCGATCGTCCAGGGGCCCCGGACCAGTTCATAGTCGAAATCGAACTGATACAGCATCAGCGACAGATCAGATCCGGAAATCGCCGTCGGATAGGTCTGCCGTGTCACCCCGGCATCCCCCATCGCTGGATGGGTCACGTTCACGGTGACATCGTACAGATCGGTTCCGCCCGCTGCCTGCGCCTTTACGCCAAAACCGATGCCCAGAACCGCGGGCACCTGCCGCCCGTTCGAAATGAATTGCGGTTCGCCCTCGATGACGTTGGTGACACCGGCCACGGTATCGGGCGCCGGGTTGGTTCCTACAACCAGCGGAGCACAGATGATCCCCGCCTTCATCGATTGAACCATCGGACTCATCTGATCACCGGGCGCGGCGGACAATGCCGCTGCACACACCAGCCAGACAAAGACTGCGCCAGCCGATCGAAGCCAAGGTTTCATGTCAACGCCCCCTGTGGCCCAAGGTGCCATTTGCACGACCCAAGTCAATCGACGTGTGGGGTGGCCGCCCCCAAGCGGCAGAAATCGGCGGCATAGGACGCCGTAACATGGCAGGGTGATGGGCCCTATCCGATGGCTGCGGCTTTCACGTCCTCGTCGATGAACGGGACATACTTTTCGAAATTCGCCGCGAACATGTCCACCAGTTTGCGCGCCTGGGCATCATAGGCTGCGGCATCGGCCCAGGTCTCGCGCGGGTTCAACAGCCCGCTATCGACATCATCGACCGCAACCGGCACATCAAAGCCGAAATTCGGATCCTTGCGGAACGTTGCCTCGATCAGGGTGCCGTCAAGCGCCGCCGACAGCAAAGCGCGCGTTGCCTTGATCGGCATCCGGCTGCCGGCACCATAGGCGCCACCCGTCCAGCCGGTATTTACCAGCCAGCAGGTGGCCCCGTGGCTCGCGATCTTGCGGCGCAACAGATTGCCGTAAACCTCGGGGCGCCGTGGCATGAACGGAGCACCGAAACAGGTCGAAAACGTCGGTTGCGGCTCGGTTACGCCGCGTTCGGTCCCGGCAACTTTGGCGGTGAACCCCGACAAAAAGTGATACATCGCCTGCGCCGGCGTCAACCGGGCAATCGGGGGCAGCACACCGAAGGCGTCGCAGGTCAGCATGATGATGTTCTTGGGATGGCCGCCCAGCGCCGATTCCGACGCGTTCGAGATATAGTGCAGCGGATAGGCGCAGCGCATGTTGGCGGTCAGGCTGTCGTCATTGAAATCAAGTTCCTTGGTCACCGGGTCATAGACCATGTTTTCGATGACAGTGCCGGGCATCCGCGTGGTCGCATGAATGTCAGGCTCGGCCTCGGCCGACAGGTTG
Source organism: Paracoccaceae bacterium (assembly GCA_037969545.1). Classification (GTDB taxonomy): domain Bacteria; phylum Pseudomonadota; class Alphaproteobacteria; order Rhodobacterales; family Rhodobacteraceae; genus JBBKXP01. Next base: position 17,628 of record JBBKXP010000112.1, read on the forward strand.
ATCGTCTTGGCGTAGCAGCCGCCTTCAAAGTTGAAGGTGCCGCGATCCGACCAGCCATGTTCGTCGTCACCGATCAGGATCCGGGTCGGATCCGCCGACAGTGTCGTCTTGCCGGTGCCCGACAGGCCAAAGAATATCGCCGTATCCACCGGGTTGCCCGGGGCATGGTTGGCCGAACAATGCATCGGCATGATGCCTTTTTCGGGTAACAGGTAGTTCAGCAGGGTAAAGACCGATTTCTTGTTCTCGCCGGCATATTCCGACCCGCCGATCAGGATCAGCTTGCGGTCGAAGTTCAACGCGATGACGGTATCCGATCGGCAGCCGTGGCGCGCCGGATCGGCCTTGAAGCTGGGGCAGTTGATGACAGTGAAATCCGGGGTGAAACCGGCCAGTTCCGCCGCCGCCGGGCGCCGCAACAGGTGCCGGATGAACAACCCGTGCCAGGCCAGTTCGGTGACCATCCGCACATCCAGCCGATGCGCCGGGTCGGCGCCGCCGAACAGGTCTTGCACGAAATAGTCGCGGCCCCGCATATGGGCGGTCATGTCGGCGTAAAGGCATTCGAACGCGGCCTGCGCCATCGGCGGATTATTGTCCCACCAGATGGTATTTTCGGTCGTCGGGGTGCGGACGACGAATTTGTCCTTGGGGCTGCGCCCGGTGTGTTTGCCGGTACTGACCAGAAGGGCGCCGCCCTGTCCCAGCTCACCTTCGCCTCTGGCGACAGCAGCGGCACTCAGTTCCTCGGCCGACTGGTTGTAATAGACCGAAGCCAGCCCCGTGATGCCCTGATCGCCCAGTTTCATCGTCGGATTGACCCGTCCATGGTCCATTGTCGTGCTCCTGAAATATCCGGTTCGCTTCGGGTTTCATCCCATCTAGCACCATGAAAACGGGCGCGAATAGGGCAGGTGGACAACGTTAGCGCAACCAATTGCGTGTTAGCGCAATCAAAGCGGTAGCCCACCCGACAGCCCCGGCGACCCTGCCAAAGACTGCGGCATTTTAGCCATTGGTTACACTTTTTGAGGGCAAATAGGACACGCCCAAAGAACTGATTCGCAGTTTGGGATTGATTCGGTCTGCCGAAACAGGGACATACTAGTACAAAAGCAGCCAATGCAAAAACGAGTAGTAAGGAACATTCCCTATGTCTAAAATTGCTCTGGTAGACGACGACAGGAATATTCTGACGTCCGTGGCGATGACCCTCGAGGCCGAAGGTTTCGAAGTCGACACCTATAACGACGGACAGACGGCTCTCGATGCTTTCAGCAAACGGATGCCAGACATGGCCGTCCTTGACATCAAGATGCCGCGGATGGACGGCATGGATCTGCTGCAACGGCTGCGGCAGAAATCGGCAATGCCGGTGATTTTCCTGACATCCAAGGACGACGAAATCGACGAAGTGCTTGGTCTGCGCATGGGCGCCGACGACTACGTCAAGAAACCTTTCAGCCAGCGTCTTTTGGTCGAGCGGATCCGGGCGCTCTTGCGTCGGCAAGATGCCATATCCGGCGAGATCATCGAAGAGACAGAGGAAACCAAGATTATGATCCGCGGTCAGCTGACCATGGATCCGCTGCGGCATGCGGTGAAATGGAAGGGCCGGGATGTGTCCCTTACCGTCACCGAGTTCCTGCTTTTGCAGGCATTGGCACAGCGCCCCGGCTTTGTCAAAAGCCGTGACCAGTTGATGGACGTTGCCTATGACGATCAGGTCTATGTCGACGATCGCACCATCGACAGTCACATCAAACGGCTGCGCAAGAAAATGCGGACGGCCGACGACGATTTCAATGCGATCGAGACATTGTACGGAATCGGATATCGATACAACGAAGAATAAGAAATGACCGCCCAGCCCAAGATCGACATTCACGATCTGCAATCGGTACGCCAGGCAGGCGCAGCGAAAGGCGATATCGTTCTGGGCGACGACTGGGTCGCGCCGGAACCGGGCGTCGACCGCGAACTTCTGGACCGGCGACGCAAGCGCGGGCTGGTCCGGCTGAACCGGTCGCCGCTGGCGCGCAAGATCATCACCTTCAACCTGATAGCGATGATCATTCTGGTCGCAGGGGTTCTGTATATGAACCCATCGCGCGACAACCTTGCCTATCAGCGCGCCTCGGGTCTGGTGAACGAGGCGGAACTGATTGCCGATGTCTTTGAAGCACAATTGCCGGTTTCGGGGCCTTCCGACCTGAACGGCGTCGACGGTCTGGACGTCGATGTAACGCTTGCCACGCTCGACCTGCGCGGCGGCATCGAAGTGTTCGTCTTTGACCGTGCAGAAGTGCTGGTCGGGCAGACGATCGGCAAAAGCGTGCCGGGCGAAATTGCCGGTCTGGCGCTGGACGATAGCGGCACGATCATCACCGACTTCCTGAACTTTATTTGGGACGGACTCGCTAGCGTCTTGGCCCCCGCACCGCTCAGCGCCGTCGCCAGCGATGCCGAATCCGAGGCGCGCATCAGCGTCATCAAGGCTATGACTGACGGAACCCAGGTGCTGTCACCCGTCGACGCCGAGGGCCGGACAAGATTCATCGTTTCGACCCCGATCAGGCAAGGTGATGTCGCGGTCGGCGTCGTCTCGATCATCAGTGCCGTGGGTGAATTGGACGGTCTGGTCCGCCGCGAGCGCGAAATGGTGCTGCAGATGCTGGTCATCGGCGTGCTGGTGTCGATCGGTCTCAGCCTTGTCCTTGCATCGACCATCGCCAACCCCTTGTCCGATCTGGCCGCCGCCGCCGAACTGGGGCGCGATCGCAATGCCCGCAAGATGTCGCCCAACCGCATTCGCATCCCCGACCTGACTGCCCGCCCTGACGAGATCGGCCGCCTGTCGGCCGCTCTGCGTGGCATGGTCGCCGCCCTCTACGAACGGATCGAGGGCAACGAACAGTTTGCCGCCGACGTGGCCCACGAGATCAAGAACCCGCTGGCGTCGCTGCGATCGGCTGTCGGTACGATGCGCGTCGCCAAACGTGACGACCAGCGTGAAAAGCTGCTCAAGGTGATCGAACATGATGTGCGCCGGCTGGACCGGCTGGTCAGCGACATTTCCAACGCATCGCGTCTCGACAGCGAACTGGTCAAGGAAGAAGAAGAAGAATTCGACCTGCTGTCCATCCTTGGCAACATCAACGACTTTCTGGGCAAAGAAGCACTGGCCAAGGGGATCGAATACATCGCCGACCTGCCAGCCGATCCCATTCTTGTGCATGGACTTGAGGGGCGGCTGGCCCAGGTTTTCGTCAACCTGATCACCAACGCCATTTCGTTCTGTCAGGACGGCGACGCGATCCGGGTCTGGGCCCGCAAACGCGAAAACCGGGTTCTGATCGTGGTCGAGGATACCGGGCCGGGGATCCCCGATCAGGCCCTGACCAAGGTGTTCAAGCGGTTCTATTCTGAACGCCCCGAAGGCCAGTTCGGCAACAATTCCGGCCTCGGCCTCGCCATTTCCAAGCAGATTGTCGAGGCGCATGGCGGCGTCATCTGGGCAGAAAATATCCGCCCGACCGAGGCTGACCTGACCTCGGACCCGCTGGGTGCCCGGTTCGTCGTCGGCCTGCCGCTTTGATCCGCGGCGATGCCGGCGCCGCTGATCCTGCATGCCACCTGCGTCGCCCTGAACGACCGCGCGGTTCTGATCACCGGCGCATCCGGCAGCGGCAAATCGGCGCTGGCCCTGCAATTGATGGCGGCTGGCGGAACCCTTGTCGCCGATGACCGGACCGAACTTGTCAGCGATGGCGCGACACTGACCGCCAGTTGCCCCACCCCCCTGCGTGGCCTGATCGAGGCCAGGGGCGTGGGTCTGCTGCGGGCCGATCCCGCAGGACCGGTCCAGGTCACATTGGCGGTTGATCTGGACAAGACCGAAACCGACCGTTTGCCGCCGCAACGCAGCGTCATTTACGCGGGCGTGCCGATCCCTCTTTTACACAAGGTCGAGAGTGGCCATTTTGCCGCCGCGATCCTGCAATACCTTCGGGCAGGACGGAGGCCGTAAATGCAAACTGATCCGACAACCAAACAGCGCATCGTGCTGGTCACCGGCCCTTCGGGTGCCGGGCGGTCGACCGCGATCAACGCGCTCGAGGATCAGGGGTTCGAGGTGATCGACAACCTGCCGCTGTCGCTGCTCGACACACTTTTCGCCGGACCAGCCATCGGACGCCCGTTGGCGCTGGGTCTGGACGTGCGAAACCGCGACTTTGGCGTTGACGCACTTATCGACACGATCGACCGGCTGACGACCGCGGAAACAGTTGACTTGCAGGTTCTCTACATCGACTGCCCCGAGGATGAACTGGTGCGCCGCTATTCCGAAACCCGCCGTCGCCACCCGTTGGCCCCCCAAGAACCGCCACTTATCGGCATCCAGCGCGAACGCGAGCTGTTGATCCCGATCCGCGCCCGCGCCGACATTCTGATCGACACCGGTGGCCAGACCCCGCACGACCTGCGCGCCGAAATCGACACCTGCTTCGCCCCCCAAGGCAGCGGGCTGATGGGCATCTCGGTCCATTCGTTCTCTTACAAGCGCGGATTGCCCCGTGGTCTCGACATCGTGATGGATTGCCGGTTCCTGCGAAATCCGCACTGGGACGCCGGTCTGCGCCCGCTGAACGGGCTCGACCCGGCCGTCGACGCCCATGTTGCCGCTGACCCGCTGTTTCAGGCCTTCTTCGACGGCCTGCTGGCACAGATCCTGCTCTTGCTGCCGGCGTTCAAATCCGAAGGCAAATCGCACCTTGCGATCGGGCTGGGGTGTACCGGGGGGCAACACCGGTCGGTCGCTGTGACCGAACGGCTTGCCAAGGCCCTTGCGGCGGAGGGGTGGCAGGTGTCTAAACGCCATCGGGAATTGGAGCGGCACATCGGGACAGGTGCGACCGCGCAGCGGAGACCAGAGGCTTGATCGGGATCGTGATCGTGGCGCATGGCGGGCTTGCAAGGGAATACCTTGCGGCGGTTGAACATGTGGTCGGGCACCAGCAGGGGATCACCGCGATCGCCATCCTGCCCGAGGATGACCGCGTCAACAAACAGGCGGAAATCTGCGATGCGGCAAATGCGGTCGATACCGGCGCCGGCGTGGTCATCGTGACCGACATTTTCGGCGGCTCTCCGTCAAACCTGTCGTTGCGCGCCTGCAGCCTGCAAAATCGCCGGATTGTCTATGGGATGAACCTGCCGTTGCTGATCAAATTGGCCAAGTCGCGCGGCAAATCCGTGCCGGACGCGGTCGAGGCGGCGATGGCCGCAGGGCGCAAATATATCAATTGCCATACCGTCGCCATGGTTGCTGAATGACAGCCCGACGGCTGCAGATAGTCAACATCAAGGGGCTGCACGCCCGCGCATCCGCAAAGTTGGTCGAGGTGGTCGAGGCGCACGATGCTGTCGCGACGGTTCGCAAGGATGGGCTGGATGCCGGTGGCGACAGCATCATGGGGCTTTTGATGTTGGCAGCCAGCAAGGGAAGCTTTATTGAGGTCGAAACGAAGGGCCCGGACGCCGACGCCCTTGCCGATGCGATCACTGCCTTGATTGCCGACAAGTTCGGCGAAGGCGATTAGACGGCGCAAGCGACCCCGCGTCAGACTGAAAAGGGACAGCCTGATTTGACCGACACCATCCGGGATATGTCGCGGCGGGCCACCCCGCCTGACGCACCAAAGGTCTACGACCGGGGCAGCCTGACCTATTCCAACACCTTTGACAGCCCGCTCAAGCGTCTGTTCATCCGCACGATCGAGGTGCTGACGGCCAAACGCCGGATCGTGCAGCGTATCCGTCAGTTCGAACGGCTTGGCACCCCGAAAGGTCAGGCGTTCTGGCCTGCGACAATGAAGGTGATGGGGATCGACCTGCGAACGCCGCAGGCCCAACTGGACAATATCCCGGCCACCGGCCCGGTTGTTTTTGTCGCCAACCATCCGCACGGGCTGGTCGATGGCATGATCCTTGCCGACCTGATCGGCCGGCGGCGCAGCGATTATCGCATCCTGACCCGCAGCCTGCTGACCGGGATCGACGAAAGCGCCGCCAACTATATGATTCCGGTGCCGTTTCCGCACGAACCCGACGCCCAGAAAAAGATGGTCGAGATGCGTGCCCAGACGATGGCGCACTTAAAGAACGGCGGGCTGGTGGCGGTGTTTCCCTCGGGCGTCGTGGCGTCGTCTGAAACCATGTTCGGCCCCGCGATCGAGGCGGAATGGAACCTGTTCACCGCCAAGATGATCCGCACGTCCGGTGCCACGGTCGTGCCCTGCAAGTTTCAGGGTTCGAACTCTCGCTGGTACCAGATCGCCAACCAGTTTTCCCCGGCGATCCGCCAGGGGCTCCTGCTGTACGAGGTCGTCCATTCCTTCGACAAACCCCAGGCCCCGGTGATCGGCGCGCCGATCGCCGCCGAAGACATGGCCGAACGCACCAAGGATCAGCGCGCGTTCATGGCATGGCTGCGCGAAAAGACATTGGCATTAGGCTGAAATCAGCTGTCGATGATCCTGGACCGAATCCGCGCCACCCAACTGCGGCTGGTCTGATCGGCTAGTTTCGCAACCCCGGGCACGATTCCGACTGCGGCCTTCCGATCTTGACCCAGTTGGCCCAGAACCAGCTTCAAAGTCTCGGTCGGCTCATCGGAAAGGGCCTCATAGGTCAGCCGAAATGGCGTGACACGCGCCCGCGCGAACCAGTCCTCCCAGTGCCGGTCATCGGCGGTCGCTTCGGCCAGACGCGCTGCGATCTCGCAGGCATCGTAATCCGGCTCGCGCGGTGGCGACAGCCGCTCCAACTCGGTCCCGTCCGGTCCCCTGTGCCAGAGCCCGGTTTGCGATGCCATGACGTGTGAGACGGCCTGCGCAACCTTGTCGCGCCGCGACAGGTGGATGAACAACGTTCGACCGAACGCCGCCCGAAATCGAGCAGCATCACCATCGGCTGCCGGGTAGAGAACAGCAAGTTTCCGGGCGAAGAAATCAAAGCTATGCCGCTGCAGCCGCAAGCCGAAGACACCTGTTTCACCGCGTCCTTCTGCGATGGCGGCCTGAAAGATCGCCGCCAGATGGTCGCGTTCCGACCCGTCGGGGTCAGGAACAAGATGAAATCTGTCCAGCCAGCGTGCGAGCGACGGCTGGTGAAAATAGGAATCGGGGTTGCCGGCGACACCCGTTGCCGCCAACAGATTGCACAGCAATGTGCTGCCACAACGCGGCGAGGTGCAGATCACGTAAGACTCGCAATGCGCCATGTCGGATTCAGGTTCAACCTAGCGCGTTGGCACCGGTTCATCGCCACGGTAATCATAGAACCCGCGCTGGGTCTTGCGGCCCAGCCACCCGGCCTCGACATACTTGGTCAGCAGCGGGCAAGGCCGATACTTGGTATCCGCCAGCCCTTCATGCAGGACGTTCATGATCGCAAGGCAGGTATCCAACCCGATGAAATCGGCCAGCTCCAGAGGCCCCATCGGATGATTCGCACCCAGTTTGAGTGAGGTATCGATGGATTTGACGGATCCGACCCCTTCGTACAGCGTATAGATCGCCTCGTTGATCATCGGCATCAGGATGCGGTTGACGATGAAGCCGGGGAAATCTTCGGCGGCGGTCGATGTCTTGCCCAGCTTCGCCACAACCGTCTGGCAGGCTGTAAATGTCGGCTCGTCGGTGGCGATGCCGCGGATCAATTCGACCAGCTGCATGATCGGCACCGGGTTCATGAAGTGGAATCCCATGAATTTTTCCGGCCGGTCCGTGCGCGCCGCCAGCCGGGTGATGGAAATTGACGAGGTGTTCGACGTCAGGATCGTCGTAGGCTTCAGATGCGGCACCAAATCCTCGAAAATGGCGATCTTGACGGTTTCCCGTTCGGTCGCGGCCTCGATGATCAGGTCGGTCTTGCCCAGATCGGTCAGAGTCGTGGTGGTGGATATCCGCGCCAGCGCGGCGTCCTTTTTCGTGCCGCTGATCATCTCGCGACTGACCTGCCGGTCCAGATTGCGGCCGATAAGGGCCAGCGCAGTATCCATCGCATCCTGACTGATGTCGGTCATCAGCACGTCGTACCCGGCCAGAGCAAACACATGCGCGATGCCGTTGCCCATTTGCCCCGCGCCGACAATGCCTACCCGTTCGATGCTCATGCGTCCCGCGCCCCTTGTTGCCGACCCCGTGCACCATAGGCCTGTCGGGGGAGCGCTATCAAGGCGCAGAAACTCTGAAAATACGGCTCAATTGCAGACCTTAGTCTTTTGGCAATCCCTGTGAGCCAGTGTGTCAACTGGTGAGTAAACGAACAACGTGGCGGGAAACATGAAACACGATACGCTTGAACAGGCGGGGCTGTCCTATGCCCCATGTCATTACGGGATGAGCCGGAACTGCTTTCGCGGACCGCGCCGCGCACTCGACGGCTCTTATATCGCGGTGATGGGGGGCACCAACACCTACGGCAAGTTCATCGAGCGGCCTTATCCGTCGCTGATGGAAAAGGCGGTCGGCAAACCTTGCGTCAACTTTGGCCTGATTAATGCCAGCGTCGATGCCTTTGTCCATGATCCGACAATCATCGCGGCATGTCACGATGCCGAACTGACGGTGGTGCAGATCATGGGGGCGCAAAACCTGTCAAACCGGTTCTACAAGGTGCATCCGCGCCGCAACGACCGGTTTCTGGGTGCCTCGACCGTGTTGCGGGCGATCTATGACGATATCGACTTTGCCGACTTCAACTTTACCCGGCATATGCTGGGTGCTCTGTACAAACGCAGCCACGAACGGTTCGAAATTCTGCGCGAAGAACTGCAGGCGGCATGGATCGCCCGGATGTCGATGATGCTGCAGCAGGTCGGGTCAAAGGTGGTTCTGCTTTGGATGTCCGATGCGCCGCTGTCCAACGACCCTTGGCATGAACGTCCTCAGCCGCTACGGGCCGATCCGATGTTTGTCACAAGGGCGATGGTCGATCAGTTGCGACCCCGGGTGATCGAGGTGATCGAGGTTGAACCAACCGCCGCCGCACGGGTCCAGGGCACCAAGGGCATGGTGTTTCCGCTGCTGCACGCCGACGCGGCCGCCGAGGTGCTGAGTGTCGCCACCCATTACGAAACCGCCGATCAGATGGTTCCGGTCGTGCGACGCGCACTGACAGCACTACGGGCGTGAATCAAAAAGGGCCCGCAAAGTGCGGGCCCGTTCTGCATTTAGCCATCAAGGCGTTACAGCTTGCTGACAAGGTCCGGCACGGCGGTGAACAGATCCGCAACAAGGCCGTAATCGGCGACCTGAAAGATCGGCGATTCTTCGTCCTTGTTGATCGCAACGATGACCTTTGAGTCTTTCATTCCCGCAAGGTGCTGGATCGCCCCGGAAATGCCGACGGCGACATAGAGATCGGGTGCGACGACCTTGCCGGTCTGCCCGACCTGCCAGTCGTTCGGCGCATAGCCCGAATCGACCGCCGCGCGGGACGCACCGACAGCCGCCCCGAGCTTGTCCGCCAGCTTTTCGATGAGTGCGAAATCGTCCTTGGACCCGACCCCGCGC
>JBBKXP010000113.1:0-6221 GCA_037969545.1 Paracoccaceae bacterium
AGATGGAATTCTATCTGGTCGGCAAGAACATCGACCCGGCCAAGGCGATCGAGCCGATGATGGGCCGCACTGGGCGCCCGGCGGCGGGCCGTCAGGCTTATTCGATGTCCGCCGTGGACGATTATGGCCCGGTGATCGACGACATCTATGAATACGCCGAAATTCAGGGATTCGAGATCGACGGGATCACCCAGGAAGGCGGCGCCGGGCAGCTGGAGATCAACCTGCGCCATGGCAACCCGGTGAAACTGGCCGATGAGGTGTTTTTCTTCAAACGCCTGATCCGCGAGGCGGCACTGAAACACGACTGTTTCGCAACCTTCATGGCCAAGCCGATCGCCGACGAACCCGGCAGCGCGATGCACATCCACCATTCGGTGATCGATGCAAAGGGGCGGAACATCTTTACCGGCCCCGGTAGCGGTGAAACCGACGCCTTCTTCCACTTCATCGGCGGCCTGCAGGAACACATGCCATCGGTGATCGCGCTGTTCGCCCCCTATGTGAACAGCTATCGCCGCTATGTGCGTGACCACGCCGCCCCGATCAATCTGGAATGGGGCCGCGACAACCGCACCACCGGCATCCGGATTCCGATCAGTCCGCCCGAGGCGCGGCGGATCGAAAACCGCCTCGCGGGGATGGATTGCAACCCCTACCTGTGCATCGCGGCGTCGCTGGCGTGCGGATATCTGGGTCTGAAAAATGAAATTCGCCCTGACAAGCGGTTCCGTGGTGACGCCTATGACGCTGCCGACGAGAGTCCGCATGGCCTGAATGCCGCGCTTGATCTGTTCGACGAGGCGACAGAAATCCGTGACGTTCTGGGGCCAGAGTTCGCCCGGGTCTATGGAATCGTCAAGCGGCTGGAATATTCCGAGTTCCTGCAGGTCATCAGCCCGTGGGAGCGCGAGCATCTGCTGTTGAATGTATGAATCCGCTGCACCGCAACGACAAACCGGGGGTTTTCCCTGATAGCTGGTATGCCGCCAGCACGACGATCCCGCCCGAACGACCTGCCCTGCGCGGCGATGTGACGGCTGACGTCGGGATCGTCGGGGCGGGCTATACCGGACTTTGCGCGGCCCTGTCGCTGGCCGAACGCGGTTTCCGGGTCGTCGTGCTGGATGCCCATCGCGCCGGTTGGGGGGCCTCGGGGCGCAACGGCGGGCAGGTCGGGTCGGGTCATAACAAGTCGCAACGCTGGCTGGCGGCGCGTCTGGGCGATGCGCGCGCCCGCGCGGTGTGGGACATGGCCGAAGCCGCCAAACAGCAGGTCCGCGATTTCGTTGCCACGCATGCCCCCGACGCCCGTTACATGCCCGGCGTGGCGCATGGCGCAACCCGGGCGGCGGGGGTGGCCGAGGGGCATGACGATGCTGCGTGGCTGGCGCGAAACTACGGCTATAACCAGATTACGCAGCTGGACCGAAGCGCGATGCGAGACCTTGTGAAAACGCAGTATTATCAGGGCGGCACCCTTGATATGGGGGCCGGACATATACACCCGCTGCGTTATGCCATTGGCCTTGCGGGCGCAGCCGAGGCGGCCGGCGTCGTGATCCATGAACGCAGCGATGTGCATCAGGTCGTGCCGGGTGCAAAGATCATCCTGCGCACCGGGCATGGCCGCCTGACCGCAGATCATGTCATCCTTGCCGGCAACGGCTATCTGCCCAACCTCGACCGGCAGGTGGCGGCGCGGGTCATGCCGATCAACAGCTTCATCGCCGCCACCGAACCGCTAGGGCACCGCGCCGCGGATGTGCTGGGCCAGGACATCGCGGTGGCCGACGACCGCTTTGTCGTCAACTATTTCCGTCTGTCCGAGGACAAGAGACTGCTGTTCGGAGGGCGCGAAAACTATGGGATAGGTTTTCCGACCGAGATCACATCGGCATTGATCCGCCGCATCACCACGTTGTTCCCGCAACTGGCTGGCGTGCGCATCGACCACGCCTGGGGCGGCACCCTTGGCGTCACCATGACCCGTCTGCCCGCCGTGCTGCGGCTGGCGCCTAACATCCTGTCCGCAAGCGGTTATTCCGGCCACGGTGTCGCCCTGTCGGGCTTTGCTGGCACCGTCATGGGACAGGTGATCGCCGGTCAGGCCGAACGGTTCGACATCCTGTCGCAGCTTCCGGTCCCGACATTTCCCGGTGGTGCCGCGTTCCGCGCCCCGTTGCTGACCCTCGCGATGACGTGGTTCAGCCTGCGCGACCGATTGGGTCTTTGAACTGTTGCTGGTGCCGTGTTAGATTTACCTGAAACTGGACTTCAGGAAAGCCGAAAACATGGCCGCGCAATCCGTCCCCAATGTCTACGATACCGAACCGATCCCCGCCGCCGCCATGGCGGAAGTGACACGGATCCTGACCACCGGCGATCTTTTCCGCTACACTTCGGACGACTCTCCCGTTGCGCTGCTTGAAACCGAATTCGCCGCCCTGCTCGGGGCCAAATACGCGCTGGCGGTCTCCTCGTGTTCGGCGGCGCTGTATCTTGCGCTCAAAGCGCTCGCGCTGCCCCGCGACTCTCGCGTGATGATCCCCGCCTTCACCTTCGCCGCAGTGCCCTCGGCGATCGTCCACGCCGACTGCCTGCCGGTCCTTTGTGAATGCGCTGATAATTACCGCATCGACATGGCCGATTTCGCGGCCAAGCTGCCGGGGGTGAAGGCGGTCATCATCAGTCACATGCGCGGGCATACGTCAGACATGGATGCCATCATGGCGCTGTGTGACGCCGCCGGGATTCCGGTAATCGAGGATGCGGCGCATAGCCTTGGCACCAAATGGGCGGGGCGCAACATCGGCACGATCGGGCGGATCGGCTGTTTCAGCTTTCAGTCCTACAAGCTCGTCAACGCGGGCGAAGGCGGGATCATGGTGACCGACGACGCCGACCTGATCGCCCGTGCGGTCATCATGTCGGGGGCCTATGAACACAACTGGCAGAAACACCCGGTGCTGCAAAGCGCCTTCAAACGGCACCAGAACAAGCTGCCGCTTTATAACCTGCGCCTGAACACCCTCTCGGCCGCGATCATCCGACCGCAACTGCCCGAGCTTGCCCGTCGGGTGCGCGATGGGCGGCGTAACCATGATCGTGCGGCGGGATTGCTGAACGCCTCGCCGTGGTTGAATGTCCCCGATAAACTAATGCCCGAAGATCGTGCGCCCGATTCGATCCAGTTCAACCTTGTCGGCATGACGGACCGTCAGACCGCCGGTTTTGCCGCCGTCGCGGCGGCGGACGGGGTCAAGGTGCAGGTTTTCGGGACGAGCGCAGACAATGCGCGGGCCTTCTGGAACTGGCAATTTCTGGGCGATCAACCCGACCTGCCGCAAACCCGTGCGATGCTGATGAAGGCTTGCGATGTCCGTCTGCCTGCCCGGCTGTCGCTGGCAGACTGCGACGTGATCGCGGCGATCCTGACCGGAGCCGCCGAAGAGGTGATGGGCGAAAGGCTTGCTACCGGCACCTGAGCCTGCGCGTTTTTTGGCCGGAAATACTCCCGCCGGAGGCATCCCACAGGTGCGGTCCGCACTACCCCTCTTCCGACGCGACGCGTAATCCGCCCTCCAGCCAAGGCAGGGCAGCCACCGCCGGTTTGACGATCATTTCGGCCAGCAGAGGCCGCAACTGCCCCGCAATCCGTCCCGGCATATCGCCCAAAACCCCACGCCGCGCCGTCAGGTTGATGCTGCGCGACAGGGGCGCGAACGGCAACGCCACCACATCCACCTTGTCGCGAAAACGCCCTGCCCGCATCCAGCCCAACGGGGTCAGAATGCTCCACCCGGCGCCGGCGGCGACCATCGCCATGATCGCGTGATAGCTGTCCAGCTCGAACCGATAGGACAGGTTCAGGTTCTGGCGGGCCAGATGGGCGGCGATGGTGCGGCCCATATGGTGGCGTGTGGTGTACTGAATCAGGGGCATGCGGCGCAGTTGGCGCAAGACGTCGCCGTCGCGCACCGCGCCTTTCGGGACGGCGGCGACAAACGGTTCTTCGAGCAACGGATGCACCTCATTTCCCTCGCCGATGGCGCCCACATCGGCGGCGACGATCACGTCCAGCGCGCGGGCGTCCAGCAGGTCGGACAGGCGGTGCGAGGCGCCGGTTTCCAGCAGGAACTGGCAGTTCTTCAATTCGCCCGCCATGCCGGTCAGCAGGCGCGGGGTCACGTCGGCATCGAAATCCTCGATCATGCCAAGGCGGAACCGGGTCAACCGCGACAGGTCGGCCATGGCCAGTTCGGCGCGGGCCTGATCGGCCTCGTTGAGAATTGTATTGGCGCGGCGCAGAAACATTTCGCCCGCCGGGGTCAGGGTCACTGGGCGTTCACCACGGTTCATCAGGCTGGTGCCGATCGCCCCCTCGAGATTGGTGATCTGTTGGCTGACCGTCGCAGCAGAAGTGCCCAGACGGCGGGCGGCAGCAGAAATCGACGCCTCGTCGGCGGTGGCGACAAAAACCTCGATCCCCCAAAGGGTGATGCGACCGCTGGTGGTTGCCATGTCGGGCCCTTTCGCTTGGCGCAAACTACGGCCCGGCGCCGCTGGCCGCAACCGTCAGCTTTCGATGGCGCGGCCCAGGATGGCGATCGCGATCCCTAGCGCGGCCAACCCCCAGCAGGCGGCAGACCGCGCCGGGCGGTCGCGGCAATTCAACGCCGCAATCGCTGCCTGCAAGGCATAGTAGAAAGCAAAAGCCCGGCTTGCCCAGGCGATGATCTGGAACACGTCCGCCGCCCAGGTCAGGCCCAGCCCGACGCCGACCAGTATCGCATAACCGACAGCCGCGCTGATCCGTCCACCCGTCAGTTCGACCAGAAGGCCCCCCGAGCCGCTGGTATCGGCGACGGCGGCGCTGAACTGGGCGCTGATTGCGGCAATCACCAGCAGCGGAGGCAGTACCGGGGCGACCACCTGCATCATGTCGATGATCGCGGTTTCCGAAAACGCCATTTCATTAGGCCGGAACACATAAGCGATCAGGCCGATGTAGACCATGTAGATCGCGCTTGAGAGCCACTGTGCCCAGCGCATCGATTTGATCCGCAGGCGCGGATCATATTCATTGCCGAGATAGCGCGAGGTTTCGAATCCTTGCACCGTGACAATCAGGCCAAAGCCAAGAGTGACCGCCGCCCAAAGTCCGGTCTGCGGCATTCGGACGATCAGGTCGCCCGCCTGGGCCTTGTCGCCAAAATAGATCACCAGTCCGGCAAGCAAACCGCCGATGATTGCTAATTTGGTCCCGACCGATATCTGTTCGAGCCGCTCCAGCGCGCCAAAACCCCGATACCAGCCGGTTCCGAGGATCACCAGATAGACGACCGTCGTCACGCAACGGGCTGCGATGACAGAATCAAACGGCGTCAGATTGACCGCGAAAGACCCCAGTAGGTTCAAGTAATAAGCGACCGAGATCACATAGGCAAAGGCCAGCGCCCACGATGCCGCGGTGTCGGCCGGTGCGACCAAACGGTGCGGCGCCTTGTCGCCTGCTCGGGCAGCGATGTTGACCCTGATCGCCGCCCCAAAGGCGTAGGCGACCAGGCAAAGGGCGGCCATGACGACGGGCGCCAGGGCGCCATAAGTATCATCAAGGATCGGCCCCAAAACCAGAAAACCGCTGCCGATGATCGAGGCGAGCGGCGTCGTCGTCGCCCGCCAGCCCTTTGATTTTGCAACGGCAGGCAAAACCAGCACGATTGCGATTGCGATCAGTGTGCCGATGATGACGAGGTTCGTCACGACGCAGGGTGCCCCGTGCCCTACTTGCCCAGCTTGGACAGCTTGGCCTGCAGTTCTTCCAACTGTTTCTTGATGTCGTCGAGCCCGTCATCGCCTGCTTTGGCAGCCGATCCGGATGTCGGCAGCACGCCCTTGGTCATTGCCTTGAAAAACGCCGCCTGCTGCGCCTGCATTGCCTCGAACCCCGGCATCTTGGCCAGCGGGCTGGCCTTGGCCATGTTGTCCATCACTTTGGACTGGCCTTCGCGCAGCATCTCGAAACTCGCGGCCAGAAACTGCGGGACGACGGATGTTGCGGTGCTGGTATAACTGCGCACCAGATCGGTCAGCACGTCGACGGGCAGAACGCTTTCGCCCTTGCTCTCGTGTTCGGCGATGATCTGAAGCAAATATTGCCGGGTCAGGTCGTCGCCGGACTTCAGGTCCACGATCTGAACCTCACGCCCGGCGCGGAT
>JBBKXP010000114.1:0-3647 GCA_037969545.1 Paracoccaceae bacterium
GTATCAGAAGATCAAGAAGCAAAAGACGACGCTGACCCTCTATACCGAACGGCTGGTCCGCGACGGGCTGATCCCCGAGGGCGAGATTGAGGACATGAAGGCGCAGTTCCAGACGCATCTGAATGAGGAATTTGCGGCAGGCGAGACTTACAAGCCGAACAAAGCCGATTGGCTGGATGGCCGGTGGAGCCATGTCGACCGCCAAAAAGGAGGCAAATACCAACGCGGCAAGACGGCGCTGCCGGTCGAGACATTTGCCGACATCGGCCGCGCGCTGACCGCGTCACCCAAGGGTTTCGCGCTGCACAAGACTGTCGCCCGGTTGCTGGAGACCAAGCAGAAGATGTTTGAAACCGGCAAAGGGTTTGACTGGGCTACAGGCGAAGCGATCGCATTCGGTTCGTTGTTGCTGGAAGGATATCCGGTGCGACTGTCTGGGCAGGACAGCACGCGCGGGACGTTTTCGCAGCGCCATTCGGCATTGATCAGTCAGGAGACCGAAGAGCGTTACTATCCCCTGAACCATATCCGCGAAGGACAGGCGCTTTACGAGGTCATCGATTCGATGTTGTCGGAATACGCGGTTCTCGGGTTCGAATACGGCTATTCGCTAGCCGAACCCAACGCGCTGGTGATGTGGGAAGCCCAGTTCGGCGATTTCGCCAACGGCGCACAGATCATGTTCGACCAGTTCATTTCGTCGGGCGAAAGCAAGTGGTTGCGGATGTCGGGCCTCGTCTGCCTGTTGCCGCATGGCTACGAGGGGCAAGGGCCGGAACACTCAAGTGCGCGGCTGGAACGGTTCCTGACAATGTGCGGCGGCGACAACTGGATCGTTGCCAACTGCACCACGCCCGCCAACTATTTCCACATCCTGCGCCGCCAGTTGCACCGCAACTATCGTAAACCGCTGATCCTGATGACGCCGAAATCGCTGCTGCGCCACAAGATGGCGGTCAGCACGGCGGATGATTTCACCAACGGGTCCAGCTTTCACCGGGTTCTGTGGGACGACGCCCAAAAGGGCAATTCGGACACCAAATTGGTCGCGGATGACAAGATCAAACGCGTCATCATGTGTTCGGGCAAGGTCTACTTTGACCTGCTCGAAGAACGCGATGCGCGCGGGATCGACGACATCTATATCCTGCGGTTCGAACAGTTCTATCCCTTCCCCGCACAGTCTGCGGTCAAGGAACTGCAACGGTTCGCCAATGCCGACATGGTCTGGTGTCAGGAAGAACCAAAAAATCAGGGCGGCTGGACCTTTATGGAACCCAATCTTGAATGGGTGCTGACCCGGATCAAGGCAGGGCATACCCGCCCGATCTATGCCGGGCGCGCCGCCGCGGCATCGCCCGCGACTGGCCTTGCCAGCCAGCACAAGGCGCAGCAGGCCGCCCTTGTCGACGACGCACTGACCATCAAAGGAAGCAAGAAATGAGCACCGAAGTCCGCGTTCCCACACTGGGCGAAAGCGTCACCGAGGCCACTGTGGCCACATGGTTCAAAAAGGCGGGCGATAGCGTCGCCGTCGACGAGATGCTCTGCGAATTGGAAACCGACAAGGTGACGGTCGAGGTGCCATCGCCCGTCGCCGGCACCCTGTCTGAAATCGTCGTCGCCGAAGGCGAGACGGTGGGGGTGAACGCCCTGTTGGCACAGATTTCCGAAGGCGCGGAAGCGGCCGACCCGAAAAAGGACGCGCCGAAAAAGGCCGAAGCGAAGAAGGAGGCCGATCCGGAACCCGAACCGGAAGATGACAAGGCAAAACCGCAGGAGGCGGGGCCGGAGGAGACCAAACCGCGTGACCCCGAGGATGCGCCTTCGGCCAAGAAGCTGATGGCCGAAAAGGGGATCGACCGCGACGCCGTGACGGGCACGGGCAAGGATGGCCGGGTGATGAAAGAGGACGTGCTGAAGGCGGAGGCCAAGCCCGCCGCAGCCCCCGCCGCACCGCGTGCGCCCGTTGCCGCCGACGATGCATCACGCGAGGAGCGGGTCAAGATGACGCGGCTGCGCCAGACCATCGCGCGACGTCTGAAAGAGGCGCAGAACACCGCCGCCATGCTGACCACCTATAACGAGGTGGATATGTCAGCGATCATGGAATTGCGCAGAGAATACAAGGTGTTGTTCGAGAAGAAGCACGGTGTGAAACTCGGCTTCATGTCGTTCTTCACCAAGGCCTGCGTGCATGCCCTGCACGAGGTGCCGGATGTGAACGCCGAAATCGACGGCGATCATGTGGTCTACAAGGACTACGTGCATATGGGCGTGGCGGTGGGCACGCCGACGGGGTTGGTCGTGCCGGTGCTGCGCAACGCCGACCGGATGGGCTTTGCCGAGATTGAAAAGGGCATTGCCGAACTGGGACTGAAAGCCCGCGACGGCAAACTGTCGATGGCCGACATGCAGGGCGGATCGTTCACGATCTCCAACGGCGGGGTTTACGGCTCGCTGATGTCGTCCCCGATCCTGAACCCGCCGCAGTCGGGCATCCTTGGGATGCACAAGATTCAGGACCGGCCTGTTGTGGTGGGGGGCGAGATCGTGATCCGTCCGATGATGTATCTGGCGCTGAGCTACGATCACCGAGTCGTCGACGGCAAGGGCGCGGTGACGTTCCTTGTGCGGGTGAAAGAGGCGCTGGAGGATCCGCGACGGTTGTTGATGGATTTGTGAGGGATGCGTCGTTGGAACTGAACCGAGAATCGAGCAGGCCTGACATTGAGGGATTCTTGACTAGGCTAAACGGTGAAACGCCAAGGTCTCGGATCCTCTTGGAGTCCGACCTTTTGGAACAGTTACTTCGTATAGCAATTCTTGGAAGACTGGCAACAAACTCGTCTTCAAAGGAACTATTTGGTGAAGATTATTCCTCAGGATTGGTGATTTTGTCTAAGTATGCACATGCACTGGGTTTAATAGGAACTATGGAGTGCACAGCGCTGAAGAAATTTGCCAAGGCTCGAAACATAATTGCTCACTCTTGGAAGGCGGACTTCAATGATGAAGCGCTTCAGCAATTAGCAGATTCCATTCAGCTAATATCCATCAAGGGTGAAGAGAAACTAGAAAAGCCCCAACGGTGCTTTTCGCGACTTGATTACTTAGGTGTATTTCTTACAGAGATCTTCTTTAATCGATTTAGTGGAATGCAGAAGACGATGTATGAGGGCGGAACTTTCTTGACTAAGCTGCAAGTCGACCCGACTGACGGCTCACGCAATATAAGAACTGGCAACGACATATAACATTTTTGGGAGAACAACCAATGCAACTCATCCTCCAATCCCCCGCCCCCGACTATCCCTCGTGGAAAACCGAATTCGACAGCACCGCCGAGGCGCGGCGGGATGCGGGGCTGAGCCTCCTCCAACTCTGGCGGGACGCCGAACAGCCAGCGGTTTTCGCCCTCTTCGAGGTCGCCGACCGCGCCCGTGCAGTGACATGGCTCGGCAAAGAGGCGGCGCTGGGCGCGACCGCCACGGCACATTTCGTCGAAACCGCCTGAGCCCTCGCCCCCGCCCGCCAAACCGCCTAGACTGGGCCCCGAACCCAACGGAAAGGCCCACCCATGTTCACCGACGAACTCTCGATCCTCGCCCTTTATGGCCTGCTTGTCGCCGTCACCCTGCTGCTGC
>JBBKXP010000115.1:0-11913 GCA_037969545.1 Paracoccaceae bacterium
GGATTGGAACGAGGCCAGGTCAGGTGTGATCGCTTCCATCACATAGTCCATGCCACCACCCGTGGCGACGCAATCGGTGATCTCGTCGAGCGTCCTGATGAAGGCCTCGAACCGATCGAAATCCGCCTTTCGGTGATGTGTCAGCGAGATGGTCACGACAACTTGGGTAAAATCGGAAATCTGGTCCAGCGCGATTTCAGCATGATATCCGCGAATGAACCCCGCCGTCTTCAGCCGGTCCAGACGGGCCCAACAGGGTGTCGCGGAAATATTGGCAATCTCGGCAAGTTTGGTTTTGCTCAATTGTCCATGTTGCTGGATCGCGCTGAGAATGCGGATATCCGTGCTATCAAGACCAAACTTTTTCATGAGCTCAAAACTTTCGCCGCACTTTCTTGTGCCAGGGAGATAGCACGCTACGGCCTGCTCTTAGGAAATTTTCTTAGGTCATGGGCGTTGAGCTGGCGACCAGTTTTGCGACACCGTCTGGAACTACCGTGTCAGGAACCGCCTGCTGCGGGTATTTCCGGATCATTGGTCAGACGGCCGGCAGTGCTCACCCATCAACGTGGCTATGACGGGTGGATTTCCTGAAAGGCCGCTGTCACCTCTATCTGATGATGAGAGAGCGGCGGCAGCGAATGACCGCTTTCCAACACTCGCGTCAGACGGGGAGATTCTGATTGAACAGGAGGCATGGCTCAACGTCCCTTGGTGAATGGACGGATGGTGAGTTACATGCCGACGAGATTGAACGGATCGCGCGGGAAACTCTTGTCGGCATAATCGAGTAGGAAGGTTCTTCGACGCCGAATCTGCTCGGTCAAGCGGAAGAAAAACACAGTCGGCTCCTTGCCGGTCAAAGATCGTGGCCGCGCCGCTCATGCCCTGCATCCACGATCCCCGCGCACGATGCAGGTGCCTGCTTCCGAGACCCCGCCCAAGGACTGGGAGGATCGCTCGTCCGAGCGGCAGGGCGATGAAGTGCTCGAATCGCTAGGACAGGCGGAGCTGGGTGAGGTTCGACGGATAGATGCGGCGCTAGGGCGGATCACCGCAGGCACCTAGGGTCTTACAACAGGAATGCTCTACAATATGCTATACAAAATGCTATATCTACAAAATATAAAAGCATTCAATAACAGTAAGATAAGTCGATACTCTGATCTATATGACGGATCCCCAGTCCGCCAGTTTCCCCCATGCAATCAACAGCTGAGAAATAAAGCCACTTCCCTGAAGTATTGCGTTTACAGACTGTGACCGATAGTGCGTCAAAGCGGCATTTGCAGCCGTTGAGCATCCTTAATGTTTCATCTGCCACGTCCGAACGCTCGAGCTCAGCGTACTTCCGTGTCATGGCTGTGGTTGTGTGTCCCAAGACGATGCGATCTTGTGAAGGCTCAACCCCTTCGCGGTCAAGCGACTTGCGGTGGTGTCGCTGAGCGAGTGGATCGTCGCCCGCCCGCGCTGGGCGTTAACCTTTGCGGACCCATTGCACACCACGTCGATCAACTTTCGCAGAACCCTAACCGCACTTGCCATTTTCATGAATGGCACTTGTTGGTTCTGCGTCTTGGCTGACATAGCCGCCACCCTGTCAGAGATTGGGACAACTGACAGGGTGCTGGTTTTGCTTCGGTATGTTTCCCTTGCCGCTCATGAAGGCCTTGAACCCATGCTGGCGCAAGATTTTCTGGTCGTCGTGCGAACAGTGTTGGCTGCCCCTGTCGGCATGATGTCTGCAGCCCCTCGCTGCGCAAAAGGTTATGGACGTGTTCAAAGCCGCGATCCGGCAGGTTTGGCGCGATGCTGAACGTATGATTGCTGTCTGTCGTCACCTTGTGTCTGCGCATCCCGACCACTGATATGCCATTCTCACGCGTCAAACGGCCCACGCGGCGATGGCCGACAACTAAGCTGACTTCTTTCAACTCTTGAGCCATCCGTGGGCGGCAATAACTCCCAATATTGCAGCCCGACTGTTCCTGGATGCGGGCCAGCGTGATCAGATCGAACCGCTGCCTGCGGCTCGCGGGGCGGCTTCGGAGCGCACGCAGCCCGCGCATGCTGACACTTATAACATGACATAGGCCGGATGCCGGAAACGTATCGCGACGTTCTTCGATGAACCTGAACCTGAACCTCGTGGCTTTTGGCTCGCGAAGAACTGCGTTGCTCTTCTTAATATGCCCCGCTCCTCTTTAAGGATGCGGACCTCGCGCTGAAGCCGGTCATTCTGCCGGGCGAGGCTCAGTTCCGCTTTCCACATCACATCAGTGTCGCGATGCGCGGTGATCCATTTATTCAGCGTCGACATACCGACACCCAGATCATCAGCGACCTGTCCGCGCGTCAAACCGCTGCTCAACCCATCTTTGCGGAATTCGTCGTTTCTTTCGTGTCCCAAAGTTCATCTCCTTTAATGCAGTTATTGCTTTCAAAGGAGCGGCATCAAACCGCGACTGGTCCAAAGCCGCACGACAACCTGACCCGGTCCGCCAGTTTCCATCCGGGCCAAACCAATTTGCGCCCCCCGATGGGCCCTATTGAGGCAAGGTAGGCGGACAGCAGGGAAGGGATTCCCGCAAGGTGTCTCGACAGTCGGATCCTTGAAACCAAACGCCGCGACCGCCGGATGATCGTACCCAACGCCCTTGAAACCCACCCATCCATCTCGTCTGTCGCACTCTCCCGTCAGAACCGTGCGCTGACCGTCCAGCCTCGGTTCTGCCCACCGAACATCTCGTAGCCCTGCGAAGTTACGGCCACCGTATCCTCAAGTTTGATGAACCCCCGGCTGGGGTGCTGCATCGTGGTTTCGACCGACAGCACCATGCCCGGCTGAAATGGCGTGTCCGCATCGCTGCCCTCATAGGCGACAGGGTGGTTGGTCATCAGATAGGGCGCTTCGTGGCTGATCAGGCCCATGCCATGTGCAAAGAAATCGTTGCAGCTGGCGTTGGGCAGACGGCGCAATTCGGCCTCGGCCGCCGACACCATCGCTGCCGCCGTCTTGCCCGGCGCGATGCAGGCGAATGCCGCCTGCTGCACCGCGTCGACCTCGGCCAACAGATCGACCAGTTCGGCGTCAGGCTCGCCAAGGCAACCCATCCGGCAGATGTCGCCGATATAGCCATGCAGGTTGCCGCCGGAATCGATCGACATTACCTCGCTCTTTTGCCAACGCTGATCCGACCCGGCCCGCACGTGGCTGGCACCAAGCGTCAGCAGACAATACTCAAATACCAGCCCGCGGTCGGTTTCTTCCTGCCGCAGCCGTTCAATGATCTGGTGCTTAGTGTCGCCCGCGCCTGTGCCGCCAATCGTCGCCTGCATCGCCGCATCGATGGCAGCCGAGGCGGTGCGCAGCAGGTCCAGTTCGGCCGGTGTCTTGATCATCCGCAGCCGAGTCAGCGGCAGACTGGCGTCGGTCATCCGCGCCTGCGGAATGCCCTTGGCCAATGCGTCGAACCCGTCCTTGGGCATGAATCCCGCCTCGATCCCGATCCGCCCGCTGGCCACCCCGGCCTTTTGCAGATGGTCGGCTACGGCTGTCATGGTGTCGACGGTGCCCCAGAATTCGGGCCGGAACACCGGCGTCCAGAACGGCAGGGCTGCGTGCTCGTGCCCTTCCATGCGGTTTCCAAAATATCCGGTCTTTTCGGCGTCACCGCGCACATAGACGAAAGCCGGCAAATAGCGGCTTTGACCCAATGCATCCATCGCCGCGAAAAAGATGAACTGATAGCCGCCAAGAAAATAGCGGACGGCGTGTTTTGACGTGGCAACAAAGGCGTCAAGACCCGCGGCCTCCATCATCGCGTCAAGCTGCTCAAACGTATAATTGAGGTCGGCGGGGCCGGTGGCGCGGGGCATCGGGATCATGGGTCAACCTTGTGCGGTGGGGGGATAAGGCGAAAATCCGGCAGGGTGTGCAGCACCTCTTCGGGGCCGACAGGACTATAGACGACGAACAGCGACATTGGTGCGGTGCTGGTGTTCAGGGTGGAATGGAACCGGCTTTCAGGAACAAAGACCGTGCAGCCCTTGCGCACCTCTTGCGTCTCCGGGTTGCCACCCGGGTCTTCGACCATCTGCTGGCCGGTGCCTTCCAGTACAAAGATGATTTCTTCGGCGCCAGGATGATTGTGCCGACTGTGGCCTTGCCCCGGTGGCACATGCACGACCCCGGCGGAAAACCGGGCCGCCCCGTTCACCGCAGGGCCGCAGGTCAGGGTCAGATGCCCCCAATCGAAGGCGAACCTGTCCACATCTTCGGGATAAATAAAATTGGTCTCGGTCATGAGGTTCCTTTCAGGGCCTTGAAGGCGCGGATTTGATCGGCAATCGCCTGCTCGGCGGGCAGGCGCTCGGCGGAACTGGCACCATAAAACCCGTGGCAGCCGGTACAGCGGGCAAGCGCATAGGCCGCATCGGCCGGCATCGACAGCGGCCCGCCGTGACACAGCACGATGATATCGGGGCGCACTGCCCGCGCCGCCGCAGCAATGGTGTCGATCGCTGCAACGCAGTCATCCAGCGACTTGGCCGAGGTTGCGCCAATGCTGCCCCCCGTCGTCACCCCCATATGCGCGACGACAATGTCGGCCCCGGCGCGGGTCATCTGTGCGGCCTCGGTCGGGTTGAACACGTAAGGCGTGGTCAAAAAGTCCATGTCATGAGCCAGCCCGATCATCTCGACCTCGAGCCCAAAGCCCATGCCGGTTTCTTCGAAACTCTGGCGCATCGCCCCGTCGAACAGCCCGATCGTCGGAAAATTCTGCACCCCGGAAAACCCCATCGCCTTCAAGTCGGCCAGAAACTGCGGCATCAGGATGAAAGGATCGGTGCCGTTGACCCCGGCCAGAACCGGCGTGTGCTTGACGACCGGCAGCACCTCGACCGCCATCTCCTTGACGATCTCGTTGGCGTTGCCATAAGCGAGCAATCCAGCAGACGATCCGCGCCCGGCCATCCGGTAGCGGCCTGAATTGTAGATGATGATCAGGTCGATCCCCCCGGCCTCTTCAGCCTTGGCCGACAGGCCGGTACCAGCCCCGCCGCCGATGATCGGCTTGCCCTGGTCGATCAGGGAGCGCAGGCGTTTCAGGATGTCGGCACGCGGGATGGCGGGCATGGGAGACCTTTCAGATAAGCGACAGGAATGCATCGGCTGCCAGCGCGGCAAAGTCGGTGTCGTTGATGTGGAACGGCGTGGCAATGATCTGGCGATCAGCCGTCTGGTGCAAGCCTTGACGGATCGCGCTGACAAGCGCCGCATGCGCCTGTGGATCGTGAAACGGCCCACCCTGTATGTCGAGCGACGACAGACCGCCGGCGGGAACCAAAAGGCGCACAGGACCATCGCAGGCGTTCAGCTTGGCCGCCAGCCACGCGCCGATGCGGGCGCATTCCTTTGGCGTCGTGCGCATTAGAGTGACATTGGCATTGTGGTTGTAGAACAGCCGATCACTGAATTGCGCCGGCACCGTCGCAGGCGCCCAGAAGTTGACCATATCCAGCGCCCCGAGCGATCCAACCCAGGGCAGGGCGGTCTGCGCGACCACGTCGAGCCGGGACGGCGCGCAGGGCAGGACACCACCGACCAGCAGGTCGGCGATTTCGGTCAGTGTGATGTCGATGATCCCGGCCAGATGCCCTTGCGCCGCCAAAGCCTCCATCGTCCGCCCGCCTGTGCCGGTCGCGTGAAACACCAGTGGATCGAACCGGTCGCGCAACAGATCGGCGATTGCGGTCACGGCAGGCGTCGTGACGCCGAACATGGTCAGCCCGATGGCAGGGCGGATCGCCGGATCGGCGGGGGCGGGACTGCCCGCCATCCCCGCAAGCGCCTGCGCCGCATTGTGCAACATGATCCGGCTGATCCGGTTCAATCCGGCCAGATCGGTGACAGCGGGCACCATGTGAATGTCGGAAATATCGACGTAGGGGGCGACATCGCCGGACGCGAGGGTCGACACCATGATCTTGGGCACGCCCAGTGGCAACACACGCAGGCCGGCGCAGATCATCGCCGTTCCGCCGCCGCCGCCCAGACCAATGATACCGTCGATGTCAGCTGCGTTGGCCGCGCACCAGGCCGCAAAGGCGACCCCCATCGCGGACATGACTGTCCCCCTGTCGCCCCAGGCCAGAAATCCGGCTCCATCGGGATGACTGGCCGCGACCGCGGCCCCGTTGACATCAAGCGGTACGTCGGGTGCGCGGGTGCCAAGATCGATCGTCAAAACCTCGGGCAGCGCGCTGCGCAAAAGATCGGCGACAAAGGCAATCTCGACCGCCTTGGTGTCAGCCGTCCCCACCACGCAGACTTTACCCAACGACGAGCCTCCCCTTGCGCACATGATATCTGTCTATCTGGTCAGGCCAGATATGGCAAACCTGCAAACAAGCGCACCCGCACTTTGCGATCTTTTTCCGCCTGTCTATCGACTTTCTTACTCCCATGGAACTTGCTGGGCAAAGGGTAAAACCAAGAATTCATGCTGCAATGCAAAACAAAGACCATGCTTGACTCGACCTTCCAACTGGTATTACCAAATTGCAGCAGGGGGCGTCGGGCCCAAACCCTCTTGCCGGGTCATGCATGCCCGGACGTGTCCAGATTAAGGCGCAAAAGGCCCGCGGGTTTAGGGAGGACTTTGAGAATGAATAGCAAACTGACGGGCCTGTTGGCCGGGGCTGCGATTTCGGCATTGGGCGCGACCCATGTTGCCGCGCAGGACCTTGTGATCTTTTGGGCGGAGTGGGATCCGGCGAACTATCTGCAAGAACTGGTGAACGAATATGAGGCCGAAACCGGCGTCGAGGTTCTGGTCGAAACGACCCCCTGGTCGGATTTCCAGACCAAGGCGTTCACCGAATTCAACGCCCAAGGATCCGCCTATGACATGATTGTCGGCGACAGCCAGTGGTTGGGTGCCGCGTCCGAGGGTGGCCATTACGTCAACCTCACCGACTTTTTCGCCGAACATGGCGTGGCCGACATCATGGCCCCTGCAACGGTGAAATATTACGCCGAATACCCGGGCAATTCGGGCACATACTGGGCCGTTCCGGCCGAAGGTGACGCGGTCGGCTGGTCGTATCGCAAGGACTGGTTCGAAGACCCCGCCGAAATGGAGGCGTTTAGTGCCAAGTACGGCTATGACCTCGCACCACCCGAAACCTGGGCGCAACTGCTCGACATCGCCGAATTCTTCAACCGCCCGGATGAAGGCCGCTATGGCGTCGCGATCTACACCGACAATTCCTATGACGCGCTTGTCATGGGCGTGGAAAACGCGATCTTTTCCTATGGTGCCGAACTGGGCAATTTCGAAACCTACGAAGTTGACGGCTACATCAATTCGCCCGAGGCGGTGCAGGCGCTGGAAGATTACAAGCGGCTCTATTCCTACACACCGCCGGGCTGGGCCAAGACATTCTTTGTCGAAAACAATCAGGCGATCACCGAAAATCTTGCAGCGATGTCGATGAACTATTTCGCCTTTTTCCCGGCCCTGCTGAACGAGGCGACGAACCCGAACGCCGCCAACACCGGCTTTTTCTCGAACCCCGCCGGGCCGACCGGCGCCAAGTTCGCCGCATTGGGCGGGCAGGGTATTTCGATCGTCAGCTATTCCGACAAACAGGCGGAATCGATGGCATTCCTTGAATGGTTCATCCGCGATGACGTGCAGAAACGCTGGGCCGAACTGGGTGGTTACACCGCCAGCGCCGCCGTGTTGGAAAGCGAAGAATTCCGCACCGCGACGCCCTATAATGAGGCGTTCTATCAGACCATGTTCGTGGTCAAGGACTTCTGGGCGGTGCCCGAATTCGCTGAACTGCTGACCGCCGCCAACCGCCGCCTTTATCCGTTCATCGTCGGTGGCGAAGGCACGGCGAAGGAAACGCTGGACGGTCTGGCCGCTGACTGGACCGAAACGTTCGTGAAATACGGACGCGTCACGCAATAGGGCCGGAAAGGTTCGCGCAAATGGGGCGGTGATTGCCGCCCCTTTTTTCACCAAAAAACATCTGGCCGAACGTCAGGCATCGGCAGTCGCGCAAAAGAGGCAAAAGAATTGACCAGCACCGTCATCACCCGCCTCGACCCGACATCGCGTGCCGCATCCCGCGGCCTGTCCGACATCACCATTCGCAACATATTCATCATCCCGACAATCGCGTTCCTGATCATCTTCAACATCTTTCCGCTGCTCTGGTCGCTTGGCTATTCGTTCACCGACTTCCGCGCCTCGACCCCCGCTGCACCCAATTTCGTCGGCCTCGCCAATTACCGCGAATTGCTGAGCGACCCCTACATCTGGGCGAACTTCACCATCACCGCAAAATACGTCCTGATTTCGGTCAGCGGGCAGGTCGTCGTCGGGTTCGGCATGGCGATGCTGTTGAACCGCGACATTCCCGCCAAGGGGCTCATCACGACCTTGCTGCTTCTGCCGATGATGCTGTCGATGGCCGTGGTCGGCCTGTTCTGGAAACTGCTTTACGATCCGAACTTTGGCATCATCAACTACTTCCTGGGCTTGGGTAATTTCGAATGGCTGGCGCGCCCCGACATCGCCCTTTATGCCGTTGCCATCGTCGATATCTGGATGTGGGCACCTTTCGTGATGCTGCTGTCGCTGGCTGGCCTGTCGGCCGTGCCCAAGCACCTCTACGAGGCCGCCGAGATCGACCGCGCCGGGCGGTTCTATACCTTCTTTCGGATCACCCTGCCGCTGGTCGCCCCGATCCTGATGATCGCGATCATCTTTCGTACAATGGAGGCCTTCAAGACCTTCGATCTGGCCTATGTCCTGTCCAGCCAGCCGACGACAGAACTGATTTCAATCCGGCTTTACAAGATGGCGTTTCAGGAATGGCAGACCGGGATGTCGTCGGCATTTGCCTATATCGTGCTGGTGATGGTCGTGGCGATCACCAATATCTATGTGAAATACCTGAACAAAGTGAAGGAACGCTAGGATGTCCGCGGTCCAGACCAAGGGCGAGGTCATCGTCAATCGCGTTGCCATTGTGGCCGTGCTGGTGGCCCTGTTCATCATGCTGGTGCCGATCTACTGGATTGCCTCGACCGCCTTCAAGCCGCGCAGTCTGGCCACCACGGTTCCGCCGACCGTGTTTTTTGAACCCGAACTGTCGCCCTTCGTCAAATTGCTGACCCGGCGCAGTCAATTGCGCGACCCGGTGAGCGAGGAGGAATACGCCGCCGCCCCGTGGTGGGAACAGACGGTGTTTGACGGCGGTGAAAAAGTCGTGCGCGGCCCGGATGGCGCGGCGCGCCCCTCCGGCTATCTGAACCGTTTCAGCAATTCGATCATCGTCTCGGTGATCTCGACCTTCCTTGCGGTCAGCATGGGGACGCTGACCGCCTACGGATTTTCAAGATTCAAGGTCAAGGGCGAGGATGACTGGCTGTTCTTCATCCTGTCGACCCGCATGCAGCCCCCCGTCGACGTCGCCATCCCGATGTTCCTGATGTACCGGGTCGTCGGGCTGAACGACACGCACCTCGGCCTGATTATCCTCTACACCGCCTTCAACCTGTCCTTCAGCGTCTGGCTGATGAAAGGCTTCATCGACGAAATTCCGCGCGAGTATGAGGAGGCGGCGCTGGTCGACGGCTACACGCGGATCGAGGCCTTTTTCAAGATCGTCCTCCCCGAGGCGATGACGGGTATCGCCGCCACCGCCGTGTTCTGTTTCATCACCGCGTGGAACGAATACGCCTTTGCCCTGATCATGACGAACCGCAACGCCCAGACAGCGCCGCCCTACATCCCGTCACAGGTCGGCAGTGGCCTGCCCGACTGGACCGTGATCGCGTCGGGCACGCTGATTTTCCTGATCCCGGTGGCGGTATTCACCTTCCTGCTGCGCAACCATCTGCTGCGTGGCATGTCGTTCGGGGCGATCCGCAAATGAGCTTTCGCAGCACCAACCAGAAGTATCTCGTTCCCGCAGCGCAGTCGCTGATGATCTTCGGCATCATTTCGCTCTGCCAACCCTGGAGCCTGCTGCTGCACCGCTTCGGACTGACCATGACGATTCTCGGGCTGATCGCCTTTATGGTCACATCGAAAATCGGGCCGGAGCCCGAACCGATGGACGAGGATGACCTCTGATGGCCGAGATCGTTCTAAACGACGTGCAGAAATTCTTTGGCCCCAATCAGGTCATCAAGGATATGAACCTGACGATTCATGACGGTGAATTCGTCGTGATGCTGGGGCAATCGGGCTGTGGCAAGACGACGACGCTGCGCGCAATTGCCGGGCTGGAAACCGTCACTGATGGCACGATCACTATCGACGGCAGCGAAATCCAGAATCGCAAGGCGTCCGACCGCGACATCGCCTTTGTTTTTCAGTCCTTCTCGCTCTACCCCCACATGACGGTTTACGAAAACATTGCCTTTCCGCTGCGCGCCGTGCGGATGGGTAAGGACGAGCGCGAAAAGGCAGTGCGCGAGGTGGCGGAGGTGCTGCGGATCGCGCCGCTTTTGGGCAAACGCCCCTCGGCGTTGTCGGGCGGTGACATGCAGCGGGTGGCGATCGGGCGGGCATTGGTGCGCCACCCAAAGGCGCTGCTGATGGACGAACCGATCGGCGCGCTGGATGCCAAGCTGCGCGAGGAAATGCGGGCCGAGATCAAGCGGCTGCACCTGTCGCGCGGATCAACCTCGGTCTATGTGACCCACGATCAGATCGAGGCGATGAGCCTCGCTGACCGCATCGTGATCATGCACGACGGCTTGCTGCAACAGATCGGTGCGCCCGACGAAGTCTATCTGCGCCCCGCCAACCTGTTCGTCGCGCAATTCGTCGGCAGCCCGGTAATGAACGTGAGCAGCGTGGAAATCACCAGCGACGGCGTGACCTTGGGCGGGGCCAGCGATGCCTTTGCCGTCGGTCGTGAACCATTGGCCGGGGTCAAGGCGGGGCAGTCGGTATCGCTCGGCATCCGGCCCGAAGGGGTGACGCTGGCGCATGGAAAGACGCCCGGCCATCTGGCGGCCAAGGTGACCAACATCGAACCCCTCGGGTCGCACGACATCGTCGATGTGCGCATCGGCGACACGACGCTGCGGGCCCGTACCGACAGCGGTTTCGCTAGCAGCGAAGGGCAGGTGGTCTGGGTCGGAATCGACCCCGCACAGGCGCATTTCTTTGACCGGGCCAGCGGCATGGCCCTGCGAAAGGCAAGTTGATGGCCGATATTTCGCTCCGCGGCATCACCAAGACATACGGCGGCACCCGGGCGCTGCGGGGCTTGGACCTCGACATCAAGGACGGCGAATTCTTCGTCTTGCTGGGGCAGACCGGGGCTGGAAAAACGACGACGCTGCGGATCATCGCCGGGCTGGAAAAACCGACAGACGGGCAAGTCCTGATCGACGGGCAGGATGTGGCGGGGATGAATGCGGCGCAACGCGACGTGGCGCTGGTGCTGCAGCAATATTCACTTTACCCGCGCCTCACCGTGCGCGGCAACCTCGAGTTTCCGCTGAAATCCAAGGCCCGCCCGCATACCACTGATGAAATTGCGGCGCGGGTCGACAAGGCCGCGCAGACGCTGCAGATCACCAAACTGCTGGATCGCAAGGTAGAACGGCTGTCGGGCGGCGAAATGCAACGGGTCAGCATCGGCCGCGCCATCGTCCGGGAACCCCGCGTGTTCCTGATGGACGAACCGCTCTCGGCGCTGGACGCGAAACTGCGCGAGGCGCTGCGGGTCGAACTGAAACGACTGCACAATGAACTAAAGGCGACCTTCCTTTTCGTCACCCACGATCAGGTCGAGGCGATGTCGATGGGCGACAAGATTGGCGTGTTGAACAAGGGGCGGCTGGTGCAGGTTGGCACGCCCACGCAGGTC
>JBBKXP010000116.1:0-6291 GCA_037969545.1 Paracoccaceae bacterium
CCCATAGACCCGTTCCATCGTTCTTCCTGTCGCAAGCCCCAAAGTGGCGCTTGGATTTTCTTTGATCCGAGCAACTATGAGTTTGATGACCAGATCGACAGCCGTTTCGACGTCGGGCCTTATGATCACTTCCATCAGAAACCTCGCGGGACTGGAATGGCGATTGACCACATCAGGTTTGCAGACCAGTGATCATCGCAATGATTTCATTTTTGTCTGTTTTCGCGGTTTCTTTGACGCCGATTTGCTGACCACGTCGCAGCACACAAATCCGGTTGGACAGGCGAAACACCTGGTCGAGACTGTGACTGACGATGAGGATTGCGATGTTGCGCGCTCTCAGTGACAGCACCAGTTCTTCGACCCGAGCAGTTTCTGCGACGCCAAGCGCGGCCGTGGGTTCATCAAGCAGGATTAGCTTGCTCGCCCAATGAGTTGCGCGGGCGATCGCGATGCCCTGACGCTGACCACCTGACAAGTCGCGTATTGTTGCGCGGGCTGACGGGATGCGCACGTCCAACTCATCAACGAGCGTCTGCGTGTCGTCCATCATCTTGCGCTTATCCAATAGACCCATCGGTCCTTTGGTAAGTTCGCGGCCCAGAAACATATTCATGTAGACTGGCTGCTGATCGGCAAGAGCGAGGTCCTGATAGACCACTTCGATTCCGGCGGCGCGAGCACCTGATGCGTCGGAAAAGCTGGTCTCGTTCCCATCAAGGCGGATCGAACCTGACGTGGGTTTATGTACACCTGATACGATTTTGATCAACGTTGATTTTCCCGCGCCGTTGTCGCCGACCAAAGCCACGATCTCGCCCGGAAACAGTTCCAGCGAAAAGTTGTCGATCGCGACTACGCCGCCGAACGCTTTGTGAATATCCGAAAGGGATAAGATTGATTGTGTCATGCGATCACCTCAGGGCGGGCCAAGCTTCGCGCTGGCCGAATGTGTTTTCGATGGTAGTGACGGTGGGATTGCCACTGGCAATGCCGGAAATCCCGGCGATGTAGGCGCGCGTGACGAAAGCTTGCCCACGAAACCCGAAAATGACGCTGTCGCCCGTCTGCGGGCTAACGGGCCCTTTCGGATCAATCATGCCATAGTAATCAATCGATTGCCGATGGGGGATTTCAACAGACCGCGTGGATTTTTCTTCGGGGTCCGTGCTGACGATCGCCTGCACATCATACTCCGGAAAGACCGGATCGACATAAAGACCGCCACCGAAGCAGAACGCCTTGTCTGCGTGTCTGTGTGAGACTTCTGATAGATACAGCACTGCGGGGCGTTCTGGCAGGTCCTTAACCGCATGAAGGGGTGTTGTTCCGTGCAATCCGTTCCCCGGTTCGCACTGGGTTGCGCCTGCATCCGCCAAGGCCGCAAGCACTGCGGATGATGTGGTTCCGGGGGCATTGATTTCAATGCCGCTCCGCCCGACCTTGGCCAGGGCCTCCGCCGCCCTGTTAAGGGTTGCAAGGTTAGGAGTGGGCCTTACCTTACGGGTATCCTGATCGAACAAAAGTGCCGGAAACGTGGTAATGCCTGCAAAATGCGCGCCGTCGCGGCCATCCATCCGGTCAGCGACGTCGATGATAGTATTCGCGTCAAAGCCACCTTCATGGCCGCGATAAAAGGTATCGCCTTCTGACTGAATGCGGGCAAGCAGGGCCTGACTACGACCGGCCCGATGTGCCGCTTGCGCCGCTTCATCTGCCTTATCGTCGCTGAACACGGTCCAGAAATCAGGTTGCAGGTATCCTGCGGCAAGGTCGGCCTCGCCCCTAGGTATCTGAACCAAGTGGCCCAAGTGACCGACCTTCAATCCAGCGCGATGGCAGGCCACTGCACAGGCGATGTCCACAGCGACACAGCGATCAATCCCGCCGCGCATCACGGCTTCGCAGAAGCCAGAGTGACGACCGACCTGCTTGGTCATCGCAAATGTCTTGAGGCCGAGAGAGGTTGCGGTGTCGTTGAATATACGTGCATTCTCTTCGACGGTGTCGAGGTCGAGCACATAACAATTTGCAGGCAGCTTTCCTTCCTGATGCAAGGTGATGGCGACCTCTATCAGGGCGGGGTTGCGGCGGCTGAGAAGATCAAGAAACATGGCTGTCCCCCTTAGCGTGTTGTGTCGCGCAGCGATGCTGCGACAGCGATAAGAATGATAAGGCCGCGCACGATCATTTGGTCCGAGACCTGCAAACCCATCAAGATGAGCCCGTTGTTCAGCATCCCCATCAGGAGCGATCCGATTAGCGCGCCAATGATCGATCCCTTGCCGCCGTTCAAAGCAGTGCCGCCCACGATCACGGCTGCAATCACGATCATCAGATCACTTTCGCCAAGCGTGTAAGTGGCAGATTGAAGACGGCCTGCGTAAAGCAATCCGGCAAGACCGGCACAGCCGCCACAGATGGTCAGAACCATGAAACGAATGCGTGGAACCTTGATCCCCGAAACCTGCGCGGCACGGGCATTGTCGCCGGTGGCCAAAACATGCGCCCCGAACCGGGTGTGGCGATAAACGAAATGCCCGATCGCGACGCCGATGATCGTCCACCACACCAGTGATGGAACACCGAACAGTTTGCCCGACCCAAAGAAACCAGTGAAGAAATCGTTGGTGACAGGAATAGACCGCAAATCGGTCATTGTGCGGGCAATGCCGGCGAATAGACCCAGTGTTGCGAGTGTCACAAGGAACGACGGTAGCCGTAGCCACGCCACCAATAGGCCGTTGAACGCACCGACAGCGAGTCCAGCGCCAAGTCCGGCAAGAATGGCGAACGGCATCGGTAGAACCTGCATAACAACCGCAGCCGAAAGCGCAGATACCGCGACGGCTGACCCAAAGGAAAGATCAATCTCACCGGCCGAGAGCGCGAACACCAAACCTATTGCCAAGATTGTTGCTGG
The DNA here is from genome assembly GCA_037969545.1 of Paracoccaceae bacterium. GTDB lineage: Bacteria > Pseudomonadota > Alphaproteobacteria > Rhodobacterales > Rhodobacteraceae > JBBKXP01. The sequence continues at coordinate 2,924 of JBBKXP010000116.1, forward strand.
CGCGGTTTGCAGCATGATGTTGGTCAGGTTGCGAGTCGACGTGAAACCCGCGTCATGAAGCGTCACCGCGAAGAAAAGAAAGATCGCGATAAAGCCGAGGTAAACGATATAGTTCTGCAATTCATATTTGCGAAATATTGTGGTTGGCGACATCTCAGCACTCCGATTTCGCGGTATTTGAAGGAAGCTGCCAGTAAGGCAGCGTCAGGTAGAGCCGACGACGCTTGCGCCCCGTCGGCTCGGAGTCTTAGTTCCCCGTGAGGCTGGCAGGCGCGTCGATGTGCAAGGACTGCATCCAGCCTTCTGACACGTTGTCGGCAGTGACAGTCACGGCTGGGGCAACCACGAAGGGCGGTGTTTCTTCGCCGGCATACTGGCGGGCACCGGCCGCTGCCATGGCCCGGCCAAGTTCGTAAGCTTCGTCCGCCACAAGTGCGACGACGTTGCCGCCGTTGACCATGTCCAGCGCAATCGGCTCGCTCAGATCAAGGGTCACCAGCTTTGTGGTGGTGTTCCCGTTCGAGCGCAGCGCGGCAAGGACACCCTCGGCTGGGCCCGCCCACGTGACATAAACACCCTCAAGATCAGGATTGCGCAGCAACATCGCGTTGGCGATTTCCTCCGCGCGTGCAGGATCGCTGATGCCAGCTTCGGCCACGATTTCGATGTTCGGATAATCATTCTCAATCGTGGTCTTGAACGCGTTGTCGCGCTGGTTGGTCACATAGTAGTTGGCATCATGGAAAATCCAGCCGACAGTGCCTTCCTCGCCGATGGATGCAGCAAGCGCGTCTGCGGCCTGTTTACCCATCTGGAACAAGTCGTCGGTCACGATCGCGGCATAGTCTGTCGGGTGCTCAAAACCTTCAGGAAGGTTTGACAGGAATACCAGTGCGATGTCTTCTTCTCGTGCTTCTTGAAACGCCGCAGCCGATGTCACCGGATCTAGCGGCAAGGACAGGATGATATCAGGGGACCGGACCAGTGCAGTTTCAATATCGCTGCGCTGCTTGGCCGCGTCAAAAGCCGCAGATGTCGTTATGACAACTTCGATCCCAAGGCGCGCGAACTCGTCAGTTGCACCGGCAGTCACGGCGTTCACGAAGTCAGATTGGTCGTGCCACAACAGCGCGGCCGTCAGACCCCTGTCTTGCAGGCTGGCAGCAAGTTCGTCCGACACCGTGACTTCGGACGACGGAGTTGCAGTTTCTCCCTGTGGTCCCGTCGTTTGTGCGAAGGTTGCGGTTGCACAAAATGCGAGCGCAGCAGCACTGATTGTTAAGCTCTGATAGAATGTCATGGTCTTCTCTCCCTGGTTGATCTTAGGTTTTCGATGATCCGCAATAGGCCACCATGAAGCGCGCAAAGGCGCGGATGGCGGCGAAATACTCCTCGATTGAAAGGTGTTCTTGCGATGTGTGACAGCAGGCAATATCGCCCGGTGCGCAGTAGGCTGTAGGAACATTCAGCTTGTTGATGAGGAACGAACTTTCCGACCAGAATGGTGCGCCTCCGATCTTGGCCAGTTGCGGACTGACCTGCTCAACAGCGTCCCTAAGCTGGGTCACTTCTGGTAGGTCTTGCGATATCTCGGCTGGCGTCCCGCCCTTGGGATGGTCACGCCCAGCCGGATAGGTAATTTCTATTTCAATCCCGTCCTCGACGGGAACATCGCGCACTGCAGCTTCAAACTCAGCGAGTGCATCGTCCAAGGTATCGCCTGGCCTCAACGACCCAATAACCGAGAATTTGCATTCGCCAGGGACAGCGATGTACCCGCCCCCTTCCAACCCCGTGACGAGTACAGATGATCGTCCGGTCAACGGGTGCGCCTTCAACCCTTGGCGCGCATCTGCGTGCTTCCAGACAGAGGCCAAAATGGAATGTGTCGCCTTCAATGCGTCGACACCAAGATTAGGCCGTCCAAAGTATGCGGACTTTCCGGTGATTTTCACATCCGCAATGAAGAATCCGATCTGGGCCGTGTAGACAGACAGGCTCGTCGGTTCAACATAGACCGCAAAGTCCGGTCGCGGGATTGTGCCCGCCTGAACCATGTCGGTCCAATGGGCGACTCCAGCGCTGACGCCACTGCCCTCTTCGCCGCTTTCTTCATCACCGATGAACGCGAAGGCCACATCGCCGTCAAGTTGGACACCCGCCCCATCAAGCAGATCAAGAGCCGCAATCGCTGCGCAGATCCCGCCCTTAAGATCCGTGACACCGCGCGCCCATATGGCTCCATCGACTTCGGCACCCCCGAAGGGGTCTTCACGTTCCGTGCCTTTCCAGTGGTCACGCCACCCCTCGACATGGACGGTGTCGGTATGGCCGATGAATTGCAGCCGTTTGCCATCTGCCTTTCCGGACCGGGTGCCCCAAACATTGGGTCGACCCGGCAAGAATGCTTCCATTTCAGGTCTCAAATCGCGCTTTCGCATCTCCTCCGCGAGGAAGTCGACGAAATTTGCTTCGTTACCGGTAATGCTATTGCGCGCGACTGCGCCTTTCAGCAACGCAATCGCCTTTTTCTCGTCAAGTGCCGCGTCAATACGGCTGGCCATTTCCGCATCCAGGGTCATGCAATTTCACTCCAAGCAGGCGCAGAAAGCTGTGGAAGTTCGATCTCCACGTTGTTCAGGCCAGCGGCAAATATGGTGTGATGCAAATGGGCCAACCCAACCGCCGCTCCGCCAACAAGGGCCGCATGATCGCCGAGCGCTGAGCGTTTGATGTCGATCGGGTTCGGGAAACAGGCCGCAAGCGCGACTTCGATACGGTCCTGCAGTTCGCGGCGCTGACCGATTGATCCTCCAAGCACAACCATCGACGGATCGACGACTGCACCGATTGTTGCAATCAGACGGGCGACCAGTCGGGCCGTTTCGTCCAACACTGTGTTTGCGTGTCTATCTCCGGCCAGCGCGAGATCGAACAGGTCTTTGATTTGAACCTCCTTGCCCGCAAGCTGTGCATATCTGTTGATCATGCCGAAAGAACCGGCCTGACGTTCAAGCGCACCCGCCTTCAGAGAGCCAGGCTCGAATGGGTCCGCTCCGAACGGTAAAAATCCAAGCTCACCTGCCGCACCCATGGCACCACGGATGATCTGCCCGCCGACGATTATTCCCGCGCCGATGCCCGTGCCAAGCGACACGAACGCCATGTTGTCCACCTCGGACGCGCAACCACTCCACTGTTCACCGATCGCGGCGAGGTTCACGTCGTTTTCAACCTGAACGTCGAATCCGAGTTCGGCTTCCAAGGCTCCCGTGAAATCCATGTCGCCAATTTTTTCGATATTTGGAGCCATCCTGACAGACCCGGACTTTTGATCCGGAACGCCAGGAACTCCAACAGTGGCAAAC
>JBBKXP010000117.1:0-23299 GCA_037969545.1 Paracoccaceae bacterium
ACCGGCGACTGGCAGACCGGTCTGGCGGTGATGGTCGCGGTATCACTGTCCACAGCACTGGCCAGCCGTCTTGTGCACCGGTCGTTCTTTCTGACCCAGTTGGAACGTCGCGGCGTGCATTTGGCTGCGGGCCCGCAGGCCTACCTGTTGGCCACTTTCAAGGTGGCGACGATCATGCGGGCCAAGGACGCGCCACGCGCGGCCAGCGATGAGGCTTGCGGGGAGTTGATCCGCGACGGCGTCTATATCGACAACGGCGCGACGCTGGAACGCCTGATGCCACTGTTCGAAAAGACCGGTGCGGCATTCATTCCGGTGGTCCGCATCGGCGGCGATGACAGTCCGCCTGACCTCTGGGGCGCAGTATTTTATGTTGATGCGCTGCGGGCAATGAACCGGGCACTGGCAGCGACGGCGGCCGAGGAACATTCCTGACCGGTGCCCAAAGTGCAGAGGGTTCTCGACGATCGCAACATGACGTGCGAGTGACCAGAATTTCCGGATTAAAGCTGTTCGACCGCGACCTTGTGGTCATAGAACGCAAGATGCCCGGCAATCGCCTCCATCCCGGCCTTGGGGGTCTCGTAGCTCCATGCGGCATCGGCGATCTGGCCGCCATTGGCGGCGATTGCATAATAGCTGGCCACACCCTTGTGCGGGCAGGTCGACGTCGCGTCGGTCTTGTCCAGAAACATCATCGCGATATCGGCACGGGGGATGTAGATGACAGGCGCATGGCCGCCCTCGATCAGTTCCAGCGCATCGCTGCTTTCGCCAATGACCGCACCCCCGGCCCGAATGACCCAAGTGCCGTCCGCCGGGCGGATTGTGATATGGTCTGCCATCTGTCTCTCCCTATAGCGGCGCACAGGCGGCGGTCAGCCAATCATGTGCGGCCCCGTCCACCCGCGGCCCGATCAGTTGCAACGTAGCTGCGTGATAGCGATCAATCCAGTGCTGTTCGGCGTCTGACAACAGTCCCGTATCGATCAGGCGACGGTCAAGCGGCACATGGGTCAGCGTGTCGAACGCCAGCATCTTGCGGTCGTCCGCGCCGGCCAATGGCGGTACGTCCTGCACCACGATCAGGTTCTCGATCCGGATGCCGAACGCTCCTTCGCGGTAATAGCCCGGTTCGTTCGACAGGATCATCCCCGCTTCCAGTGCCATGTCCGACCGGCGCGACAATCCCGCCGGGCCTTCGTGGACGCTCAGGTAAGACCCGACGCCATGCCCGGTCCCGTGGTCGTAATCCATCCCTGCGGTCCACAGCGGATACCGGGCCAAAGCATCCAGATGGCAGCCCGCAACCCCGACCGGAAACCGCGCCCGGCTGATCGCGATCATCCCTTGCAGGACGCGGGTATAGCAGGCGCGGTGCAGGTCGGACGGCGTCCCGACGATCACCGTGCGGGTGATATCGGTGGTGCCGTCCAGATACTGCCCGCCGCTGTCGATCAGCAGCAGTTCGTTCCGGCGCACCGGGCGGTTGCTGGCCTCACTGACGCGGTAATGGACGATCGCCCCGTTCGGCCCCGCCCCGCAGATCGTCTCGAAACTGATATCCTGCAGGGCGTTCGTCTCGCGCCGAAACCCCTCCAGTGCCTTGACCACGTCAATTTCGGTCAATCCACCTTTCGGGGCCTCGCAATCAAGCCAAGACAGAAACCGCACCATCGCCACTCCGTCGCGCAACTGCGCCGCCCGCGCCCCGGTGATTTCGGCGTCGTTCTTGCGCGCCTTGGGCAGGATGCAAGGGTCGGCGCCCTCATCGACCGTGGCAAAATCATCGGCCCGCGCCGCGATGGTCAGGCGCAGAGCCTCGGGCGCCGATTTCGGGTCAAGTCGAAACCGGACCGGGGCCGCCGCCAGACAGTCGGCAAGACCATCGTAGGCCTGTAATTTGACGGCATCGCCCAGATGCGCCAGCACGGTGGCGTCGGCGGCGGCGTCGGTGAACAAGTGGACTGCGCCGTCCGGGCCAAGAACCGCAAAGGCCTGTACCACCGGATTGCGTGGAATGTCGGAACCCCGGATGTTCAGCAGCCAACAGATCGAGTCCGGCAAGGTGAGCACAGCGCTGGTCCCCGCAAGTGCAAGGCGGGCGCGTTTGTCAGCATGACTTTCTCCAGCCAGACTGTCAGGATGCACCCGGATCGGCGCAGCCGGACGGGCCGGGCGGTCAGCCCATAGCGGATCAATCAGGTTCGGGACGGGGCGTAGCACAATCCCCGCCGGATCCAGCTTTTCGCGCAGCCGGCGGACCTCGTCGATGTTGTGCAGCCAAGGGTCAAAACCAACGACACCGCCTGCGGGCATTTGCCCAATCAACCAGTCCGCCAGCGTCGTTTCGGGCCAATGCACGGGGGTAAAGTGATCGAGGTCAACCTCGGAGCGGACCTGCACCCGGTAGCGTCCGTCGATGAAAATGCCCACTACCTGGGTCGTCACGGCACAAAACCCTGCCGATCCCGAAAACCCGGTCAGCCATTGCAACCTTGCGTCGCAGGTCGCAACGTATTCACCCATATGGGCATCGGCGCGGGGCACCAGAAAGGCGTCCAGACCGGCAGCCGCCATCGCATCGCGCAAGGCGGCAAGGCGCGGCGGCCCCTGTTCCGGCGAGGCGGCGGTTTCAAAGGTCTGGAACATGCTCATCGCACCTTCATTTCATTTTGCAGCAACAACTCCCGCCGGAGGCAATTTTCCAGCAAGTAAATTCCCAAAAGCCTTGCAAGGCGCTTACGCCACCCGCCGTGTCCCGGATGCGCGCGCCCGTTTGCGCGGATCGGCATCGAACAGTCCGGCCAGTTGTTCAGTCATCGCCCCGGCCAGTTGTTCGACATCAGTGATCGTCACCGCGCGGTCGTAATAGCGGGTCACATCATGGCCGATCCCGATCGCCAAAACTTCGACCGCCTTGCGCCGCTCGATCATCGCGATCACGTCGCGCAGGTGTTTTTCCAGATAGTTGGCGGGGTTCACCGACAGCGTGGAATCGTCCACCGGCGCCCCGTCGGAAATCACCATCAAAATCTTGCGGGCCTCGCGCCGCGCCGTCATCCGTCGGTGCGCCCATTCCAGCGCCTCGCCGTCGATGTTTTCCTTGAGCAACCCTTCTTTCATCATCAGTCCCAGATTGGGCCGGGTCCGCCGCCACGGCGCATCGGCGGATTTATAGACGATGTGGCGCAGGTCGTTCAGTCGTCCGGGTTGCTGCGGCCGACCCTCGGCCAACCACTTTTCGCGTGCCATCCCGCCTTTCCAAGCCTTTGTGGTGAAACCAAGGATTTCGACCTTGACCTGACAGCGTTCCAGCGTTCGCGCCAGAACGTCCGCACAGATCGCCGCAATCGAAATCGGACGGCCCCGCATCGACCCCGAATTGTCCAGCAGCAGGGTCACGCAAGTATCGCGAAACTCGGTATCCTTTTCCACCTTGAAAGACAGCGGTGTCGTCGGGTTTGCGACGACCCGGGCCAGACGCCCGGCGTCCAGAATCCCCTCCTCGCGGTCAAACTCCCAACTGCGGTTCTGTTGCGCCTGCAACCGGCGCTGCAATTTATTGGCAAGGCGCGACACCGCCCCCTTCAAAGGCTCCAACTGTTGATCCAGATACGCCCGCAAGCGTTCCAGTTCGGCCGGTTCGGCCAATTCTTCGGCCCCGATTTCCTCGTCGAAATCGGTCCTGAACACCTTGTAGTTCGGATCGGCGTCCGACACCGGCAAGGGCGGCGGCGGCTCCAAAGGGGCCTCGCCTTCCGGCAGTTCGGCATCCTCGGCCATTTCGGCATCCGCCATGTCGTCGGCGCTGACCTGCGCTTGGCTTTCGTCGTCCTGGCTGTCCTGCGATTGTTCGGGCGATGCCTCGGCCTCGTCGCTGTCCGACTGGTCGTCGCCGGTCGAATCCGGTTCGTCCTGATCGTCGCTGCCGTCCTCGGCCTCGTCATCCATGTCGTCGTCCAGGTCGGGATCGTCGCCCAACTGATCGCCGTAACCCAGATCGGCGATCACCTCGCGGGCGAATTTTGCAAAGGCCCGCTGATCCGACAGGACATCATTGACGTGATCTAGCCGGCCGCCCGCCTGATCCTCGATGAACCCGCGCCACAGTTCCATCACATTATCGGCTCCGGCAGGCAGATCGCGCCCCGTCGCCAGATGCCGCACCAGATAGCCGGCGGCGACCGACAGCGGCACATCGCTGGCCTTGGTGATCTGGTCATAGCCTTTGCGGCGCGCTTCGGACCCGATCTTGGCGTCGATATTGCCGGCGGTGCCGGGCATGTAACGCGCGCCCACCGCCTCGACCCGCGCCACTTCCATCGCATCGAACAAGTCCTTGGCCATCTGGCCCTGGGGCATATAACGGGCATCGACGGCGGCATCGTGGAATTTGTGACGCAGCGCGAATGCGTCGGCGGTGCCACGCGCCAGTAGAACCTCGTCGCGTGTCATCCGGCGGCTGACCTGCGGCAGACGGATGCTGTCGGCGGTCTGCAAGGCGGGATCGACCGAATAGCTGACGGTCAGGTCCGGATCGTCGGCCATGACCTTGGTCGCTTCGGCCAGCGCCTTTTTGAACGGATCGGCAGGATTGTCGGTGGGCTTGCTCATGGGGCAAATAAAGCACCACGGCGGGGCGGGGGCAAGCCGTCAGGCCACGGCTTCAGCGCAAGGCCCGGGTTTCCGGCTGGGTCGCGGCAAAGGCGTCGCAGGTCTGCATCAGGCGCTGGAAAATGTCGCGGTCGGGGTCGCTGCCGAAAGCAACATAGGCCTTGACCAGCAGCGCCATCAGCGGGCGTTGCAGGCTGATGAAAGCGTCGTCAGTGGCCGGATCGTCCAGCCGGTGCGCCACGGCGCGAAACGCATCGGCGATGTCGAGCGTCGCAGGCCCGGTATCCAGAACCGGTGAAACGGCGGCATGGTCCGCATAGCCATACCAGAGAGCTGCACATTGCGCGGCGGGATATGTCGAGTCGGCGGCGGTGGGCAGCGAAGTGAGACCCAGCAGAGCGAGCGCGATCGGCGTGAGCCGAAGCGAAAGGGCTGATCTGGGCGACGTCGGAACCATCCCGACGAATATGGGCCGGACGCCCGGGCGCGGCAACGCCGCGCAAATGCGCACAGCCCCTGTGCCGTGGCGACAATTGCGTCAGCAACGGGGTGGCCTAGGTTAGCGGTAACGCCACGCAAATAGGAACAGGACACCCCATGACCAAACCGAAAATCGCCATCGTCATCGGCAGCACCCGCGACGCCCGCTTTGCCGATAAACCCGCCCAGTGGATGCTGAAGCAGGCGAAGGCCCGCAAGGATATGGAGGTCGAACTGGTCGATGTTCGCGACTTCGACCTGCCGTTGTTTAATGAGAAGGCATCGAACAAGTGGATGCCCTCCGAAGACCCCAGGGCGGTAGCCTGGCAAAAGAAGATCGCGCAATACGACGGGTTCATCTTTGTCGTCGCCGAATACAACCACGGCATGACCGCCTCGTTGAAGAACGCGCTGGATCAGGCCTATGTCGAATGGAACAAGAAGCCGATGGGCGCGATTGGCTACGGGTCGATGGGCGCGACGCGGGCGGTCGAACACCTGCGGCTGGTCGCGGTCGAATTGGACATGGTGCCGGTCCACGGCGCGGTCCACATCGGCGGCGCGGACATGTTCGCGGTGCATCCGATGGGCGGCGGCGACGGAGATATCTCGAAGATAGAGGATCACCTGATGGCCGGCGCCACGGCACTGCTGGACGATATGGTCTGGTGGGCCAATGCGACGATGGCGGCGCGGGCCGAGGTAGCCAAAGCGGCAGCGTAAGGTGACATTGTGTGGAGTTGGGCAGATTGCCCATCCTACGCGACCGGTAGGATGGGCAATCTGCCCATCTTTCGATTGAATGACGAATACGGCCAATCCGCCGGATCTCTGACCAATCCGTGTTTGACGGGATTGATCCGGCAATAGTCCATCAAAGCGGCCAATTCCTCCTCGTCCCGAATGGCATGTTCCCAGAACCGCCGCTGCCAAAGTCCGCGCTCGCGCTTCTGTGCCATACTGCTGGTCGGACGGAAATCGGCCGACACGGCATGCGAGAACCGCGATTTGATCCGTCGCCAGCGCTCTGAATAGGCGACGATGCCCTCAGGTTCGGTCCAGATGGCATGCAGATGATCCGGTAACACGACCATCGCTGCGCAGATCACCGGCAATTCGCTGATCGTCTTTGCATAGGAAAAGCGCAGGCTGTCGATGTGATCGACCAACGTTCGGGCCGTCCGGTCAGCAAGACAGAGTGTGAAGAAATAGGTCGCGCCAGGAATGCGCAAGCGGCGATAGCTGATCATCGCCGCAGAGTGGCGTGTAACGGTAAATGAATCGTTGATGCGGACAGTTGGGCAGATTGCCCATCCTACCCCAAACTCAAACTCGCCGCACTCTCCGGCAATTCCTCGTCAAAGCACCGCTGGTAGAACTCCGCCACGGTCTGCCGCTCCAGTTCGTCGCATTTGTTCAGGAACGACAGCCGGAAGGCATAGCCGATGTCCTTGAAAATCCGCGCATTCTCGGCCCATGCCATGACCGTCCGGGGCGACATCACCGTCGACAGATCGCCGTTCATGAAGGCCGTTCGGGTCAGGTCAGCGACGGTGACCATCTGCGATATCGTCTTGCGGCCCTTGTCGGTGTTGTAGGTCGGGGCCTTGGACAGGACGATGGCGGCCTCGGCATCATGCGACAGATAGTTCAGCGTCGCCACAAGGCTCCAGCGGTCCATCTGCGCCTGGTTGATCTGCTGGGTGCCGTGATACAGGCCCGTGGTATCGCCCAGACCGACCGTGTTTGCCGTGGCGAAAAGCCGGAACGACGGGTGCGGCGTGATGATCTCGTTCTGGTCCATCAGCGTCAGCTTGCCATCATGTTCCAGCACCCGCTGGATCACGAACATCACATCGGCGCGGCCGGCGTCGTATTCGTCGAACACGATGGCAACGGGGTTGCGCAGCGCCCACGGCAGGATGCCCTCGTGGAATTCGGTGACCTGCTTGCCGTCGCGCAGCTTGATCGCGTCCTTGCCGATCAGGTCGATTCGGGAAATGTGGCTATCGAGGTTCACCCGCACCGTCGGCCAGGTCAGCCGGGCACCGACCTGTTCGAGATGGGTCGACTTGCCGGTGCCGTGATAGCCTTGGATCATCACCCGGCGGTTCCACCCGAACCCCGCCAGAATCGCCAGCGTCGTGTCGGGATCGAATTTGTAGGTGCTGTCAATCTCGGGAACCCGCTCGGCCCGGTCGGCAAAGCCCTTGACCTTCATGTCGGTGTCGATCCCGAACACATCGCGCACTGACACCTCTTCGGTGGGTTTAGCGGAAATGTCCTTCATGCCATCGGCCATCTTTTTGCCCCATCAATCAACCCGTTTGCGCTGGCGCGCGTTCAGGGATGGGATGCATCATATCGAACAGCGCTGCAAGAGGCAGAGGCCGATCCGCCCAACCTGGTTCAGGTCGCAGCCCACTCATCGTAAAGGCTGGTCAAGCGCGCCTTGACGGCTGCATCTGCCTTCGGGTCGCCTGTCTTGCTGGGCCGCTTGAGCATCTTTGCCAGCGCGCCCTTGTTTAGTGTTCTGGTGATCCGCTCCAGCTGCGGATGCAGGATTTCGGCGTTGGCGCAGGCCATGACCCAGGCTTCACGAAGTGATGGCGGAGGTGTTTCAGCACCTTTGCACCACCGATGCTAGAACTCCGTCGTCATGTAATCAATGATCGGGCGGCGCGGATGTCGGCGATCGGATTTGTAGGGAGAACGGAACACGTCGTTGACGATTTCATAACTTGGCCTGTAGAACAGCACGCCTTCATGCGCATGTTTCCGCACCACTTCGTCAATGGCGAGCCTGAGAGCCGCCTTTGATACCGAATTGGAAGAGATGCAGGATTTATTGCGAAATGTCGCGACAAGCGGCACCGGAGACAGCGTCAGGATGATCTTTGCATTTGGCCGGAACCTGCGGATCATGGCGTAGATGCGCGCGATATTGCGCCGGTTTTCCTCGACCGTGGCAACCCGGAACCGATGTCGCGCAGGGTCATAGGCATCTTTCGGCATCGTCCGCCAAAACACGTTCTGCGTCACCTCGTCATACGAAACCTCGGACAAGCCAAAGCTCAGGATGAAAACATCGGTTTCATCGAACAGCTTTTTGGTCTGCAGGCGGATATTTTCATCATAGCCGAATTTCTCGGCCGTGTAGCCGTGCCACAGTGCCAGTTCGAAGACCTTGTTTTCTCAGCCCCATGCGATGTTGCCGGATGACGAAGGAACTGACACTGCGCCAAGTCGGGAGTGAAATTCGTGTGATTGCCACGAAACCATGTCCTGTACTCAGGCCCACTGCCTGACGTCGACTGATGGGCAAGCTGTTTGACCCCGGCCCCGTCAGTTTCGCGGCGCCGACGCCATCTTCGTCCTGCGACGTCCCTTTCATGGGATATCCTGCTGCTCGTGTTGCCGGGCCGCTGGCGGGCACCTTGTTGTTCATTTGGTCAAGAATCGCAGAAAAGTCCTGCAATAACAACAGAACGATTACGGGGGATGCGCAACAGTGGGCTTTGTGCATTTGCGGGCATATGTGCCCCAAGCCGGTTGATCTTTTCGGCTGTCATGGCATGGTGTAAAGACGGCTTAAAATCAGGGTGGGTAAACCGGAAATGACAACGACTGCCGATATCGAGGCGATGATCGCCCAAATGGCGATCGGCGACCGTACCGCCTTTTCCTCGCTCTATTCGGCGACATCCGCGAAACTCTTTGGGATCGGCCTGCGTATCTTGAACAATCGGGCAGAAGCCGAAGACGCCTTGCAAGAGGTTTATGTCAAGGTCTGGCGCAAGGCCGCCAGCTATCAGGTCAATGGCCTAAGCCCGATGACGTGGTTGATCACAATCACGCGCAACCATTGTATCGACCGGCTGCGGGCCCGCAAGTCCGCGACCGGCGACATGAACGAAGCGGTGGACATAGCGGACGCCGCACCGGGCCCTGAGGCCCTTGCAATCGCCGCCTCCGAAGGGGTGCGGATCGCCGATTGCATGGGCCAGCTTGAGCCTGACCGGGCCGACGCCGTGCGTCGCGCTTATCTGGAGGGGGAAACATATGACGAGTTGGCCACCCGCTATGGTGTGCCGCTCAACACCATTCGGACCTGGCTTCGGCGAAGTCTGATTAAACTGAGAGAGTGTTTGTCATCATGACGGATGCGACAGAAGAGCACGAGGCGATGGCACTGGCCGCGGAATACGCGCTTGGCCTGCTGACCGCTGCCGAAGAAAAAGCATTCGAGGATGCGATGGCAGTTGATCCTGAACTGCGCGCTTCCTATGCCCAGTGGGCCGAGGACTTTGCCGCGATCACCGACCGGATCGCACCGGTGGCGCCACCCAAAGATCTCCTGGGCCGGATCGAGGCGATGTTGTTTCCTGGCCCCGCTAAAACGGAAAAGAAGTCCCTGTTGTCCAGGTTCACGCTGTTGCCCGCCGCCCTGACCGGGCTGGTCGCGGCCGCCGCCGTGCTGCTGGTCGTTAATCTTGACTTCCAGGAGCCGACCACGGTGCCATTTGCGCCTGAATATACCGCACAGCTGACTGCCGATGATCAAAGCCTCGTCGTGCTGGCGGCCTATGACGCCGACAGCAAGGTACTGCGCCTTGACCGGTCCGCCGGGGCGGCGCAAGTTGGTCGATCCTTGGAACTGTGGCTGGTCGTCGGTGACAATGCGCCGGTCAGTCTGGGTATCCTTGCCGACGCAGCAGCAACCGAGATCACCCTGTCTGACAATCTGGCCGCAGACATCCCGGGTGGTGTGCTGGCAATATCAGACGAACCACTTGGCGGATCGCCCACCGGATCGCCGACCGGGTCGGTGCTGGCTGCGGGACCGATTACGCAGCTGTGACATGACTATCTGAAATCTTTCGTATTCGGCGCACGTTGCTTCTCCTGATCCGGGCAACATGGTCCGGGTCCGGAAAAACAGACTTCAGGAGCCTTGTTATGTCCTTCAGGACTATTTTCGCGGCGACCACAGCCCTTGCCTTTGGTGGTGCCGCGTTTGCCGAATGCCACGCGAAGGCCAAGCCGATGATCGGCGGCGCGCATATGGTGCCGACGTTGGGTGGCTGCATGCTCGAAGCCAAGATGGACGGGGACAAGATCACCCTGACCGATGAAAACGGGACCGTGGCCAACGTCACGATCGCTGACGTCGTGCAATCGAACGGCGTTATCCACGTCATCGACGCGGTGATGACACCGAAGATGTAACAAAGATCGCGGGAAATCATTTCCGCGTTCACATCCCTGTGCGCCGCCGCCAAATCGTTAGGCTGACGGCGGCTCATCCCTTAATTTACGGCCCAACGATCAGGAGCCACATCATGAACCGTCGCCAATTCACCCTTGCTGCCCTTGCCAGCACCGCCCTGCCGTCGCTCGCCAAAGCGCAAACCTTCGAAGTCAGCCGCACCGAAGCCGAATGGCGGGCGATGCTGACCGAGATTCAATTCAACGTCATGCGACAGGACGGCACCGAACGGGCCGGCTCCAGCCCGCTCGACAAGAACTACGCACCGGGCACCTATTTTTGCCGCGGTTGCGATCTGGCGGCCTATTCGTCGGAAACCAAATTCGATAGCGGCACCGGCTGGCCCAGCTTTTACGACAACCTGCCGAATGCGATCGTGACGAACGAAGATAATACCCTGTTCAGCACCCGCACTGAAACATCGTGCCGTCGCTGTGGCAGCCATTTCGGGCATATCTTCAACGACGGTCCGGCACCGACCGGCAAGCGGCACTGCCTGAACGGTGTCAGTTTGGTTTTCCGCACGGCCTGAGGCTGGCTCGGCGCTGATTGGTTGGTCCGGCGGCGGATGTTTCCATGCGCATCCGCTGGCCGGAATTTCAGACAATCAGGGCCACCCGCCAAACATTGTTGAGCGGAAGAGGAACAATGTCGATCTGAAACGGTTTGTTTCCTGAAACCAGTGGCATATGACACAATATTCGCGCATTTGCTGACGAATTCTGTGGTTGGGCGGTTTGTCGTTGAGTGGTTTCGGGAAAGACAGTGTGATTTTACGCAAAACTAGATTTACCGACGGCGAACGCTCTTTGGCGCTTGCCTATGTGGTCGTTGCATTATTCGGCGCCGGCATGGCCTTTGTGGCCGTATCTCAGCTCAGCCAGGGCGCGATAATTGCGCGGCCTATGACCTGGTATGAAACGTGGATCGTCCTGACCGGTGCATTGGGCGGCGTTGCGGCGCTCAAATTCGCAGGTGACAAGATGGGGCGACCAGGATGGCGCGGTCATGTGCGCGCGGTGATGGGGTCGCTTTGGGTCAGCTTTGTCGGCGCATTGATCGCCGGAACGCTGTCGCTGCCGTTGTACGGGACCATGTTTGGCCCATTTACGCTTGGCGTCATTTTGGCAGGCTCGCCGATACTTGCCGGATTATGGTTCGCCAACCTGATGTCAGCGCATCTGCTGATCAGCGCCTGGTGCATCGAGCGGGATTCGATTTTCATCGAGAACCCGGATCTCGAGGTGCTCGGATAAGTTGGTTTGAATTTCGTCTGAAACAATGATCATCCGCCCGACCCGCATGCATCTGCGGCGAAAGGGGTGCCGGATTGATGAATGCCAGGGCAATCCACGCTAGTCGCGAAAATTCCGGCTCACCTTGATCTGGTCCCACGCCCAGACAACCTCGGACAACTGTTCTTCCTGACTGCGGTCGCCGCCGTTCATGTCGGGATGCAGCACCTTGATCAGCGATTTGTAGGCCTTGCGGATCTCTGGCTTTGACCAGTCATCGCGGGCGTCCAAAATGTCGATCGCGCGGCGTTCGGTCGGCGGCAACTTGCGGTTGCCGGCAACGCCGCGGCCCGGATTGCGGGTGGCATTGTCACCCAGCACCTGGTGCGGGTCATCGACGCCCAACCGGGCCCAGGCCCGCTGTTCTTCGCTGCGTTTGCCGAACGGCTTGGTTTCACGCTCCCAGACCCGGTCCTTTTGCGCCTGCTCAAGATATTCCGCCTCGGTCGCGCTGTCGAAAAAGTTCCATTTCAAGTTGTATTCGCGGACGTGATCCTTGCAGAACCAGAAATAGTCGTCCAGCACGTCGGGCGATTTCGGGGCGCGATACTTTCCCGACTCCTCACACCCCGGATGGTCGCAGACCCGGGTCGAGGTTTCGAAGGCACCCGACATGCCCCGGCGTCCGCGCGGATTCTTTTTCTTGGATGCCGACACGGACATGTCAAAACCAAAAGGATCATTTTTTGCCATGGTGCAGTTTACCTTTCCGACTCGGCCACGGGAGTTTAGACCCTTGGGCGACAGTTAGAAGGGGGCAGACGCAAAATAATGGGAATTGCAGGTCAGTTGCGCATGCGGCTTGTCGCAGCTCTAGCCCCGACAGCGCTGGAGGTGATCGACGAAAGCGAAGCCCATCGCGGCCATGCCGGGTATCAGGACGGCGGCGAAAGCCATTGGCGGGTGATCATCGCGGCACCGGCGCTTGACGGGCAAACACGGCTGGCGCGCCACCGCGCTGTTCACGCCGCCATCGGCACCGATCTGATCGCCAAAATCCACGCCTTGGCCATTGAATTCAAATAGTTATTCGGCGGCCACGCGCGACTCTGTCGCGGCATCGTCTGCGGGAATAGTGTCGGCGGTGACATGTGCGGGGGTCGGTGCCCGAACAGCTGGCGTCTCTGGTGTGGCAACCGGCGGCGCGGCGATGACTGGGGCCGGTGGGCTGATCAGCCGCGGCGCCAGCGATTCTTCGGTCGCGGTGACGGCACGGCGAAATACCAGCATGTTTTGAAACACGGTCGTCCGTCCGGTCAGCCCGACCCGTTCCTCGCACGGCAGCGTATCGGTGCGCTGATATTCCCAACCGTCGGTTGCCATAGCATTCATCACATCTTCAAGCGCCAGGGCAAAGCGATCTTCGGTGGCTTTGACGCCCCGCGCCTTGGTGCCCCGCTTTGGGGCCGGCACGACCTTGTATTCTAATGTCGGCATCACGCATCCCCGCTGGTTCGAATTCATCCTTGGCACTATAGCAACAGCGCCCCGCAAGTCTAGGTTCATAAAGATTTTTCCCACCACAAGCTGTTGTATGCCACGCTGGTTGGCCGGGTAGATATTGGGCCGACTCGTCTATTCGGCCGGGGCGGTCAGGCTTTCCAGATAGGCGTAAAGATCCAGCGCCTCTTCGGGCGTGCGGACCTTGAACGCCATTTTGCTGCGTGCCCGCCGATCTTCCAGCTGCAGGCGTAACCAGTCGGTCGGGTCCTGCACATAGGCAACGAAGGCGTCCTGCGACCACATCGCTCCGCTGAGCCCGACAGCGGCCAAGGCCTCGCCATACCTGTATCCGGTTTCCTGCGCCACGCCGCGGGTCGTTATCTCATAAAGGTTCGGACCGGTGCGGGCATTGCGGCCGGCCAGCAGCGTGCCATCGGAATCGGCAACGATGTGGCACGACACACACTGTCGCCCGAACAAGGCCTCACCCACCAGCGGTTCGCCGGATTCGGCGTGGTCTTCGGCAGTGACGCCCGTTGAAACGCAGGTCAGCAGGACAGCAAGGGGAAAGATGCGCAAGTTGGGCTCCGGCCTTCAGGATAAGTTTGACGCAATATAGGGCGATGTTTGGTGCGATCAAAGATCGCCTTGCAAATGGTTCAAAGTCCTAGTTTTTGCATCACAAGCGCGTTCACCGCGCCTGGATTGGCCTTGCCGCCGGTCGCCTTCATCACTTGCCCGACGAACCAGCCCGCCAGTTTCGGGTTGGCCTTGGCCTTGTCCACCTGAGCGGCGTTTGCGGCAATCGCCGCATCAACCGCAGCCTCGATTTCGCCGGTATCGGTCACCTGCTTCATGCCTTCGGTCTCGACAACCTCGGCGGGGTCACGTCCAGTTGTATAGGTGATTTCAAAGACGTCCTTTGCGATCTTGCCGCTGATGTCGCCAGAGGCGATCAACCCGACAAGCTGACCCAACTGGTCGGGCGAAACCGGGCTTTCCTCGATATCATGATCTTCTTTCTTGAGGCGCCCGAAGAGTTCGTTAATCACCCAGTTCGCCGCCAACTTGCCATCGCGGCCCTGCGCCACCGCCTCGAAATAGCGCGCGTTGGCCATATCGGCGGTCAACACGCTGGCGTCATAGTCCGACAGGCCAAATTCCGCCATGAAACGCGCCTTCTTTGCGTCAGGTAGTTCGGGCAGGGATGCCGCGATATCGTCCACCCATGCCTGTTCGATTTCCAGCGGCAGCAGGTCGGGGTCGGGGAAATAGCGGTAATCATGCGCTTCTTCTTTTGACCGCATCGACCGGGTTTCGTTCTTGTCGGGGTCATACAGACGGGTTTCCTGCATCACCGTCCGACCATCCTCGATCAATGCAATCTGGCGGCGCGCCTCGACATCGATCGCCATCTGGATGAACCGCATCGAGTTCATGTTCTTGATCTCGCACCGCGTTCCCAGATGCGCAAAATCCTGCGTTTCCTGATATTTTTCATACTCGCCGGGACGGCAGACCGACACGTTCACATCCGCCCGCAGGTTGCCGTTCTGCATGTTGCCGTCGCAGGTGCCCAGATATCGCAGGATCTGGCGCAGTTTCAGAACATAGGCGGCGGCTTCTTCCGGGCCGCGGATATCGGGGCGGCTGACAATTTCCATCAGCGCGACGCCGGTGCGGTTCAGGTCGACGAACGACATCGTCGGGTCCATGTCGTGGATCGACTTGCCCGCATCCTGTTCCAGATGGATGCGTTCGATCCGCACCAGCCGCGCAGTGCCTGCATATGGTCCGGGGCCCATTTCGACCAGCACTTCGCCCTCGCCGACGATGGGGTGGTACAACTGCGAAATCTGATAGCCCTGCGGCAAGTCCGGATAAAAATAGTTCTTGCGGTCGAACGCCGACAAAAGATTGATCCGCGCCTTCAGCCCGAGGCCTGTGCGCACCGCCTGCGCGATGCAACCCTCATTGATCACCGGCAGCATCCCCGGCATGCCCGCATCGACAAAGGCGACGTTGGAATTGGGTTCGGCGCCAAACAGGGTCGAGGCGCCCGAAAAGAGTTTAGCCGCCGTGGCGACCTGCGCGTGCACCTCAAGCCCGATCACAAGTTCCCAATCGTGTTTCGCGCCGGCGATCACCTTGGGGGCAGGGGGTGTGTAGGTCAGATCAAGCATCGGAGGCGTCCTTTAAGCGGGCTGAACGATCCCTAAAAGATCAGCCGCGCCGCTTCAAGCGGTCGATGGGTTCGGCGCGTTCCTGCCGAAAATCTGCACAATTGGGGAGTGGGGTCGACGGAGTGGGGTCCGCCAGTCCATCAGGCGACAACGTCAATAGCTGTGATTCGTCCAAAATGTTCAAAATTTTTTACCGGTTTTTGCCGTTAGCCCTTGTTGCGGCCTGTGCCATGCCAGCGCCGCAGCCAATGGTTCCGTCAGAACCGGTGATGCCTGTCATGCGCTGGGATTTCCGCAGCGAAGGTGACGACTGGACCGCCGCAACACTTGCCGCATTGCACACCTCGGGCACGCCACTGTTGTCCGAAGTGCCGCGCGACATCATGGAATGGTGCCCCGGCTATGTCAGCGCCGATCTGAATGATCGTGCGGCCTTCTGGGCCGGTGTCCTGTCGGCGCTCGCAAAGCACGAAAGCACATGGAACCCGGCCGCCTCGGGCGGTGGTGGCCGCTGGATCGGGTTGACCCAGATTGCACCCGCGACGGCCCGGCTCTACGGCTGCGCGGCGACGACGACCGCAGCCCTCAAGAACGGCTCGGCGAACCTGCAATGCGCGGTACGCATTGCCGCGCGCACGGTGCCGCGCGACGGCTATGTAGCCTCGGGGCGCGAAGGGTTGGCAGCTGACTGGGCGCCGTTCCTGAACGCGGCAAAGCGGGCCGATATGGTCAACTGGACCCGCCAGCAGACCTACTGTCAGGACTGATCCTGCATTAAACGTGGGCGCTAAACCGCCGATCCGATTCAAATTTCCTTGCCAGCACACCGGCGTGACCGGCAAATTCACCAGCATGTTTTGGCGAACCATGATCCTGGGGGGGATTGGCGCCGCACTGCTGGGGGGGATTTTGGCGGCCGAACCGCTGACCCACAACATGCGCCCGATATCCCGCGACGACGCGCAACATCTGCGCGAAGTGGCGGCATTGGCGACCCTTGCCGCTTTTCGACCACGCGACCGCCCCGCCTATATGATTCGATATCCTGTTACGGCGCAGGCCGCTTCGGCAACGACTGTTCGCCCTGTCGGCCGGTCGGAGTTCATTCCGCGCACCCGCTGGGACAGCAGTGGCGGCGATGTGATGTGGACCCGGGCCGCGATGTCGGCAGTGGCCGCACAAGGTGATCCGCTGATCAGCGTCATGCCGCGCGACATCGACACCTGGTGCCCGGCCTATGCCGACAACCCGCCCGAGCAGCGCCGCGCCTTCTGGGTCGGGATGCTGTCAGCCTTGTCCAAGCACGAAAGCACTTACAACCCCCGCGCCGTCGGCGGTGGCGGGCTTTGGTACGGGTTGTTGCAAATCCTGCCATCGACGGCCCGCGCCTATGGTTGTCGCGCTGGCACCGGCGAAGAACTGAAAGACCCCGAAGAAAACCTGTCCTGCGCGATCCGCATCATGGCCCGCACGGTTGTGCGCGATCGGGCCGTCGCGCTGAACGACGGGCGCTGGCGCGGTGTTGCTGCCGATTGGGGGCCGATGACGAACCGTGGCAAGATCGCCGAAATGTCGGCTTGGACACGTCGGCAATCCTATTGCCGCCCGATCCAAGCCGTGCGCCCCGAGGCCCGTCCCGCAAACCTGTCTAGAACCGCAGCAGCGGACGCCGTGTGGCGGCGACCAGGCTGACATCGGGCGAATCGCGACCCGCAAGGGCCAGTGTGGCGGCCCGCAACATGGCAATCCCGGCCTCGGGTTCAGTGGGGATCGCAGTCGGCGTAATCGGCTCTCCCATAGACACGACATAGGGCTGACGATCCTTGTTCAGGGTCTCGTGAAACAGCGTGATATCGCGCAGGGTCGGATGGATCCGATCGAACAGATAGAACAACGCCGAATTGCGCGCCCGGATATGCACCGGGACAACCGGCAGTGAAAACCGCCGCGCCAAAGTCGCCGCCGAAGCCATCCAGGGCCGTTCGTGCAACCCCAGTCCGCGCCGTTTCGCCAACCGTCCCGAGGGAAAGATCACCCCCAGCCGCCCATCGGCAACCGCGCGGTGCATGAAGGCCAGCGTCGCCCGGGTCTTGGCATGGGTGCGCATGTCGTGGCGCCATTCCACCGGCGCGATCATGTCGGCCATCTGTGGCATGACCCGCAGGATATCGCGATTGGCCAGAATATAGGCATCGGGCCGGGTTCGGGCCAACAGGCCGAATAAAATGATTCCGTCGGCGATGCCGGTGGGATGGTTCGCGACGATCAGGGCCGGGCCCTGACGCGGCAAATGTTCAAATCCCGTCGCCTGCACATCCTGCGCCAGCCGATCATACATCGTGGCCATGATCGTCGTGCTGTCGGCGTCACGCAAAGCTACCGCCACTGCAACGGTCCGGTCATAAGAAAGGCCCAGATGCAGTAAACCGCGCAGGGCGTCAGTCACCGGGCCGCGGCGAAACAGCCAGGGCGCGCGTTCGGCGATAAGCGGGTCAATGCGGTCTTTCATGATATGGATACATCACAGGCATGTCTCACAACAATGACATTGCCGCTTGGTTCCACCGCGTGAAAGGCAGTTGGGACTGATGCGGTGCCTATCGGCTGGCGGGCGCGTATTCAGGTGCGCGGGATCGGCGCAAAGCCGCGTAGAACGCATGGCTTGCTGATCATGGATCAACGACCTCGCCATCACGCAGAACCTTGATCCGATGCGGCTGAACAGCCCGCGCCAGTGCCTGTGCCACCGGAACAGTGCCGGATATCAACCGGGTCTCTTGCCCTGATCTCAACTTGATACGACCAGTGTCGGCACCTTCAGACCAGGTGACGATTTCGATTCGGCTGACATCGGCCAGCGGGATATCCTTCCAGTTGCGTCCGTCGAACATCCGGATGCGGTCGGTGCAGACCTGCAGGGTGCGTACCTCGTTGGCGACGACGATCCAGACCACCAGCCCGGTGCAAGGCCCCCATATTGCCCAGATATACCACGGCGCGTGATGATAGGCCGCGATGCACAATGCTCCCAAGCCAAACAGGGCCGCGATCACGGTGATCAGCCGCCGCCCGGATTCAGACTGTTCAAGGACCACATCCATCCAGGACAATACACTCGGCCGCCACGGCATTTTTGTGGCGCGGCCCCTATCAGCCCAATATCCGTGTCACCATCTCGCCTGTGTCCCGACTTAATGTGGGGGATGCGCCGATACGCCCAAGCGCCGCCCGCATCTTTTCCTGTCGCCCCGCGTCATAACGTTTCATAGTTTCAAACGCGGTCACCATCCGCGCCGTCGTCTGTGGGTTCAGCGGGTCAAGTCGGATCAGCCAGTCGGCCAACAGGTCGTAGGATGCGCCGGTTGCGTCGTGGAACCCCGCCGGATTGCCCGACAGCGCACCCAGCACGGACCGGAAACGGTTCGGGTTCTTCCAGTCAAAGTCGGCGTGTTCGCCAAGTTCTTTTGCCGTCGCCGCTGCGTGTTCCGGTGCCGCAGATCCGACCTGCAGCGCGAACCACTTGTCCATCACGAGCCGGTCGTTCTTCCACTGGGTGTAGAACGCGGCGACTTCCTTTTTGCCTTTGCCGATGACCAGCAGGCACCGCAGAGCCGCCAATTGCTGCGTCATGTTGCCGGCGTTCGCGTACTGCGCCGCCGCAGTCGCACCGCCATCCAATTGCGAAATCAGCCCCAGAATCGCGTTACCAAGCGCCCGCTTGCCCGCTGCGTCGGCGCTGGGATGATAGGGGCCGGGAACATCCATGGCCGTGTGAAAGGGCATCAGATCGTCCTGCAAATATTGCGCCAGCCGAAGTCTGAGCGCCCTGTGGGCCCGGTGAATCGCGGTCGGGTCAGGTATGCTGCCGGCGGCAAAAAGGGTCTGCGCGGTGTCATCCTCGCTGGGCGGTTGCAGGACGAGCGCACGGAACGCGGGGTCAAGGGCGTCGTCACGCAACACCGCCCTGATCCCGTCCAGAAACGCCGGATCGGGCGATTTGCCGCCGGTGATCATCCCCGTAAGCACGTCCTTGGCCAGCGCCCGGCCCGCCTCCCACTTGTTGAAGGGGTCGGTGTCGTGCGCCAGCAGAAACGCCTGTTCAACAGTCGACTGGTCGCGTTGCAGGATCACCGGCGCAGAGAAATCGCGCAGGATCGACGGGATCGGTTTCGTGACCAACCCGGTGAACTGGAACGATTGTTCGCTTTGGGTCATTTCAAGCAGCGTCGTCGCCACGACCTCGTCACCATTCGGGTTCAGCAGGCCGACCGCGATGGTCAGAACCAGCGGTGCCTTGTCGGGCTGACCGGGAGTGGGGGGCGTTTCCTGTTTGAAGTGAAGGCTATAGGAGCCGTCTGCGTAAGAGTCCGTGACAGTCAGGCGCGGTGTGCCATCTTGCGAATACCAGTGCGAAAACTGCGTCAGGTCGCGGCCGGTAGAATCGGCGAACACCTGCAGCCAATCCTCGATCGTCGCCGCCTGTCCGTCGTGGCGTTCAAAATAAAGGTCGAGTGCCTTGGCGTAGGCGACATCGCCGACCAGCCGTTTCAGCATCCCGATGATCTCGGCCCCTTTTTCGTAAACCGTAACGGTATAGAAATTGTTGATCTCGACAAAACTTTCAGGCCGCACCGGATGCGCGAGCGGTCCGCCATCTTCGCGAAACTGGCGTGTGCGCAGCAGCATTGCGTCGTTGATCCGCTTGACCGCATGGCTGCGCATGTCGCCCGTGAACTGCTGATCACGGAACACCGTCAGCCCCTCTTTCAGACACAGTTGGAACCAGTCGCGGCAGGTGATCCGGTTGCCGGTCCAGTTGTGGAAATACTCGTGCGCGATGATCGCCTCGATGGTCTCAAAATTTTCGTCGGTGCTGGTTTCAGGCGAGGCCAAGACGCAGGACGAGTTGAAAATGTTCAAGCCCTTGTTCTCCATCGCCCCCATATTGAAGTCGTCAACGGCCACGATGTTGAAAATGTCCAAGTCATATTCCCGGCCGTAAACATCTTCGTCCCATTTCATCGACCGCTTCAGCGCCCCCATGCCAAAGGCGCATTTGTCCAGATCGTCTGGACGGACATAGATGTTGAGGTCGACAACCTTGTCCGACATCGTCGTAAAGGTGTCGTGATGCGCGACCAGATTGCCCGCGACCAGCGCGAACAGATACGCCGGTTTCGGCCAGGGGTCGTGCCATTCCGCCCAGCCGGGACCATGGCCAACCGGGTTGCCATTGGACAGCAGCACCGGCAGATCGCTTTCGACCCGGACCCGGAATACGCCCATCACATCCGGGCGGTCAGGGTAATAGGTGATCTTGCGAAATCCCTCGGCCTCGCATTGCGTGCAATACATGCCGTTCGACATGTAAAGACCCTCAAGCGCGGTATTGGACTGCGGGTTGATCTCGACTTCGGATTCCCAGACAAAGGCGGCATCCGGCACCGGGCAGGTCAGGCCCGTTTCGGTCACATCGGGCGTTACCACAACCCCGTCAATTTTTGCCGAAATGAGCGCAAGCTGTTCACCGTGAAGAAAAAAATCGCGGGATATGGTGGCAGGATTTGGACGGAACGAAATGCGCGCCAGCACCCGCGTCGCCTGTGGCGCCAGCCGAAAAATCAGATTAACAGCGTCGACCAGATAGGCAGGCGGCGCGTAATCGCTGAGGTAGATCACCTGCGGCGTCGAATCTTTCATGGCGGGCACTTTCTGGGAACGGTTCGCGTGTCTGCAGGTTAACCCCCCGAATGAACGATGAACAAGCCAACCGACGGGTCGCAGGAAGGAACACGCATGTCAGCACCGCAAACCAACCTTGAAAAGCAGAAAAAACGCCACCGGGGTCCGCTGGCCGGCATCGCCCTTGGCATCGTCGTCGTCGGCGTGATGTTTCTGGTGTGGTTGATCTGGTTGTCCGACAATGGACAAACGCCCCGTGAAGCCACACCCGAAGGCGGTGTCATCGGCAACAGTGCACCCGAAGAACCGCTCGTGACAGACGAGGTCGTCCCCGGTGCCGATGTGCAGAATTAGTCTGCGCCGATAAACCGCGCCAGTTTGCCCAAGGTTTGTAGGCCCAGCGCGACGGCGTTGTAGCTGACAGCATCGTCATGTTCCTTTTGCGTGACCATCGTCATGCGCAGCGTCACGACGGTGGTGTCCCCTTGGTCGGCAAACTCGGCGCAGGCTTCGGCATGTTTCGGTCCTCCGAACCCCCAATACAGGATATAGTCGATCCGCGATTGCGGCTGAACGCGAGTGTATTTGTGATGGTTGGGAAAGACCGTGCCGTCAGGCGAGATCATGTCGAACACCCATTCGCCGCCGGTCCGCAGGTCGATACGATCGGTCTTGCAGGTGAATCCGTCAGGCCCCCACCATTGCGGCAGGGCGTCAGCATTGAACCATGCGCCCCAGACCACATCACGCGGGGCATTGATGGTGCGCTGGATCACCAGTGTGCGGTCGTCGGCGCTCATTTCATCAATCCTTGTGCATATTCTTCAAGCTGGGTCACGACGGTCCCCCAGCCTTCGTAGAACCCCATCTTTTTGTGGGTCTCGGCGGTTTCGGCATTCCGGTGCCGGGCGATGGCGGTGTATTTGGTGCGTCCGTTTCCGGCGTCTTCGAACAGAATGATCGCGGTCATGAATGGGTCCGGTTTAGGCTTCCATCCTTCGGTGTAGGCATCTGTAAAAACGAGTTTTTCGTTTGGAATGACTTCGAGGTAGATACCATTGTTTTCCATTTCATTGCCATCGACCTCGAACGTCGTGTTACAGGCGCCACCGACCCGTACATCCAGATGACAGGCGATGACCTTGTGGGGGCGCGGAACAAAGAAATGCTTGATGTGTTTCGGCGTCGTCCAGCATTCATACAGCAGTTCGCGCGGCGCATTGATGTCGCGGGTCAGGACAAGGTCAAGTTCGGGATCAAGGTCAGTCATTTTTCCGGGCTTTCATCAGGTTGGTGACATAATCGTCGAAACGGTCAAGGCGGCCCTCCCAAATATCGCGCTGGTCATCGAGCCAGCCGCGCACCGGCGTGAACGCCGCCGGGACAAGGGCGCAGGTGCGCACCCGCCCGTCCTTGGCGCTGCTGACCAGCCCCGCCGTTTCCAGCCGCTGCAGATGGGCAAGAAACGAGGGCAGGGCCATGTCGAACGGTCGGGCAAGATCGGTCACACTTGCCGGGCCGTCCGCCAGCCGTTGCAGGATCGCCCGTCGGGTCGGATCGGCAAGAGACTGGAACAGCGCGTCGAGGTCTGTAGAATGGTAAGCCATGTGCCTAACTATCGTGCGGAACCGAGTCGTGCAACACCAAACTTAGGAGCCCGCCTAACTTTTTCCAGTCCGATTGCACTCGGCCTCCCATCGGGTAACTGTGTGCCAATGCATACAGTGGAAAAGGCGCAATCATGACCCAACGGATCGACAGGAACGACCTGCAGGTCGCCACCGAACTCGTCGACTTTATCGACAGCCGCGCCTTGCCCGGCAGCGGCGTTGCGCCAGCCGTTTTTTGGGCCGGATTCAGTGAACTGATCCATGACTTCGGCCCGCGCAACCGTGCGCTGCTGGAAACCCGCGACGCGATCCAAAGCCAGATCGACGATTGGCACATCGCCCAACGTGGCCGACCGCATGACGGTGATGGCTATCAGACCTTCCTGCGTGAGATCGGCTATATCGTCCCCGAAGGCCCGGACTTCCAGATCGACACCGCCAACGTTGACCCCGAAATCGCGACCGTTCCGGGGCCGCAATTGGTGGTGCCGATCACCAACGCTCGCTTTGCCCTGAACGCCGCCAACGCCCGCTGGGGCAGCCTGTATGATGCACTTTACGGCACCGATGCGATGGGCGGGCCGCCGCCCACCGGCCCCTATGATCGCGGCCACGGTGCCCGCGTCGTCGCCCGTGCCCGCGTGTTTCTGGACGAGGCATTCCCGATCAAGGGCGCCAGCCACGCCGATGCCACCCGTTACGCAGTCGTCAACGACACGC
>JBBKXP010000118.1:0-3390 GCA_037969545.1 Paracoccaceae bacterium
TCGTGGCGGGGACATGGAGCCTCGCTCTCCCGCTTTCCATGGTCTTTCCCCAATTCGCCATCGCGCTGCTGATTTCGGACCAACTGGTGGGCGATACCTTCATGACGTCCTTTCTCATCATCGCGCTCAGCCTCCGTCAGCGGGTCTTGCCTGAGCAGACGATGGGCCGCGCGAATGCGACGTTTCACCTCGCAAACGGGCTCGCCCTTGTCACCGGGTCGATCATCGCCGGGTTACTAGCCGTTGTCCTGCCGGTGCCGACCGTCAGCTGGCTGGCGGTCATCTTTGCACTCACCGCCATTCCGATCCTCGGGAGCAGGCGCGCCTAATCTGATCGACTCTTGAACTAAATATTCATCGCGAGGGCCAATGAAGTTGGGTCCGCTTGTTGCCCGGGAGAACCTGAATCGGCGTAGAGGGGTGGGGCGCTGCCAAGAGAAGTAGAAACTAGACTCTGGCATGTCAGATCTGCAAAGAGGAATGGCTCGATGTCCCTTGGTGAATAGACGAGCAGGGCGCCGGATCCCGACACGAAGTCCTAGGAACTCCGGGATGACACGATGGGGATCGAGTTTGGCGCCACCGCTGAAGGGGGTTCAATACCTCCGCTTCGAAGTCACCAACACGTTGATTGATCTACCAACGTGATTGCAGAACTTGGGTTACAACACTCACTTAAAGTTTAAGTGGATAGCTGGCGAAAATCCGTTTTTTGAACTTATTGGGCAAAAGCTTCCTGCTTTGTCAGTGCTCTGTCCCCTGAAAGCTCCTGCTTCTGATGGTCCACGGTTGGGGCTCAGAGTAATCAACCAGCGGATTCTCTGACAGGCAGAGGGAGATATAGGTTTCAGATCAGCCTGCTCATCAGGACAATCTTGCCACATGCCGCACCGGTCGACAATCCTGCAACGGCGCTGGTCGTTCCTAGCTCAGCGCGATGACCACAAAGGGATGAGCAAGGCCGGACAATGCAACCGATATGCCCATCGGAAACGTGCCGGGCGCTGTCGCGGATACCCACCCCTGGACATGCAGCTGCGGCACAGCGCGCCAGGCCACGATCGCGATCAGCCCGGCCAACAAAGAACCCGCGAAAACGAGCATGTAGAGCGTCCATGTGGCCGAGGGAATAAAGGAGATCAGGACTGCGAGGATTTTGACGTCGCCGCCGCCAAGCAACCGCAGCGCAAAACCGGCGACCCCGACGGCAAAGACCAACGCCGCCGCCGACAATCGCATCCCGGCCTCGGGAAGGCCAATCAGTGGGACTGTTAAAAGGAAAACCGGAATTGCAAGCAGCGAAAGTAGATTGGGAATACGCATATAGCGCAGGTCACAATACGCGGTGACAAGCAAAACTGGCGACAGCAGTATCAATGGCACCAACAAGGGGGACATGGTTCAGCCCGCCCGCCGACTGTGCATTTGGGTCGAAGCCGTCAGGGCGACCAGACGATATGTCAGTTCGGCGATCGATGACGCCCCGGTCTTAGAATAGACGTTTCGCAGATGTGTGCGCAGCGTGGAATTAGAAATTTCAAGTTCGTCGCGCAGTGCCCGTGTCGACAGACCCCGGCTAAGCAGTAGGCAGACGCGGTATTCTGACCGGCTTAAGCGCGCAGGGTTGCCCTGCGACAGGAGGTGTTGCATCGGATCGGGCAGGTCGCCATTCGCCGGACGGGCAAGAACGGCTTCAGAGAATAGCCCAGGCGCGCGGCGGCCCCAGGTGCTGCACAGCGTTGCCAGGATCATGTTCAAGATGCCCAGCATATGGGCATCAAGCCGTTGGGCAAAATGCAATTCAAGGAAATCAACCGATTTGTCGTCGACAGCTAGCGTGATCACCACAAGTTCTCTGAATTTGCGTCGCCGCTGGAAATCAGACAGCGACATATCGCTGTCCACTTCGGTCATCGACGAAAACCAAAGTGTCTTTGCCCGGCTTTTTGTGACGTAATTTCCGAGAACGTTCTGCGCATATGACCGGGTAAGCTGCGGCCCTTGCGACGGTGAGTGGCGGTCGGAAACAATGGCACGACCCACAGTTTCCTTGTGCCGGTTGACGCGAGATAATGCCCCTGCTTCGCCGCCGACACTTTCAATCAACCTATCCAAACCCTGCAGTATCGGTCTGTTGCCAGACAGACAGTCGCACCAGCCCGCAATGGCGTCGATAAGGCCGGGATCAGGAAGAATATCATGGGAACGGGTCCTGTGTTCCGTGATCTGATAGCTCACAATACTTCCCCCAGTAAAATGCCCGATAACGGGTGGGCAACCCAAACAAAACCTTGTCTCAAGCCCGATACCGCAATCTCCCTTGCGCATTAAAGTTCTCCGCCGTCCGGTGGGCACGTGTCAAGAAATTGGCCGAATTGTGGCAAAAAAGAGGTGATAGACAACTTTAGATTGTATTAGCAATACTGGATTGTTTTTCTATTCGCCTTAATGATACAAACCCCAATGAATTGGCCAAAATTCGAAAATACCAACTAATTGGCGACCATGTTCACATAGCGAATCACGACCGGGCCGACAGTCAGCATGATCAGCGCCGGGAGCATCAGCGACGCCATCACCGCTGAAAGCTTGACCGGAAGCTTGTTCGCCATCTCCTGGGCCTTCAATTCCCGAAACAACCGCATTTCGGCGGCATAGGCGGTCAAGGCCTCGGACATCGGGGTGCCAAACTGCATCGATTGATGCACGACGTTGGCGAAAGAGCGCACGACATCGACGCCGGTGCGTTCTGCCATGTCGCGCATTGCCGCTTCTCGTGGACGGCCCGCCTGAACCTGATATTGGACTGACAAAAACTCATAGGCCATTTCGGGCGCGATTTCCACAAGCTCGTTTCCGACGCGGGTCATTGCGGCATCAAATCCCAGACCGGCCTCGACAGAAATCTGCATAAGATCGAGCGCATTCGGAAAGCTTTCGGTAATTCGTAGCCGCCGCTCGGTTACCCTCCCCTTGAGCCAGACTAAGGGGAGGTAATAGCCAGCGGCGACAAGCAAGCTGATCCCCTGAAAGATACTTAGCGATGACAAGCTGGAAATGGATTCGGTCAGGGACGGTGGAAATGGTAGGACAGCCGTTCGGTTTGCAAACACCAAAAGCAGCAGCCACGCAGGTAGCACCAGCCCAAGGATGACCCTGAGCAGGGTGAAATTGCGCAGCGCATTCGGACCGGACCGCCCGGCCTGAACAAGTCTGCGCTGCAGCGCGCCCCTCTCGGCCAGGTCCTTGGGCAGGAACGACTTCATCAATCCGCCCGACACCTCTGATGGCGAACGCAGCAACCCGCGGTCGCTGCGTTCGCGGCGGCGTGCCTCGGCAGTTCTGGCCAGTCGGACGGCCGCCGGATCGCGCTGCGTCGCAACCGAGGCG
>JBBKXP010000119.1:0-9174 GCA_037969545.1 Paracoccaceae bacterium
TCTGGTTCGGCGAACCTTTCGGGCAGGCCCGCGCTGTCGCGTTTCCGATGATCTGGGCGGCGGTAGCGTTGTATCTTGTGGCGGTATTCCGGCGGGCACGATGAGCGACTATGACCCCCCGACCGATCCGCTGGTCATCCTGCATCACGATCATCAGTTGTTGCTGGTGGACAAACCTGCCGGACTGCTGAGTGTGCCGGGCAAGGGCGAACATCTGGCCGATTGCCTGCTGGTCCGGGTGCAGGCGGTATTCCCCGAGGCCCTGTCGGTGCATCGGCTGGACCGCGATACCAGTGGCGTCATGGTCTATGCCGTGACGCCCCATGCGCAGCGCCATCTGGGGCTGCAATTCGAGCGGCGGCATACCAAAAAGACTTATGTGGCGCGGGTCTGGGGCGAACTGACGCCGCGCACCGGGCTGGTCGATCTGCCGCTGATCGTCGACTGGCCGAATCGGCCCTTGCAGCATGTGAACCATGAAACCGGCAGACCGGCGCAGACCGAATGGCGGGTCGTGCGGGTCGGCAAGGGCGAAACGCGGGTGCGGTTGATGCCGCTGACCGGGCGGACGCATCAATTGCGCGTCCACATGCAGGCGCTGGGGCATCCGATACTCGGCGATCCGTTCTATGCGGAGGGGCCGGTGCGCGACTATCCCCGGATGATGCTGCATGCCGAGACGTTGCAGTTGCGTCACCCGGATGGGGGGGCGGGGATGCGTTTTTCCGCGAAGTGTCCGTTCTGACGAGAGTTCTGGTGCCTCCGGCGGGAGTATTTTTGGCCATAAGAAGGGGCAAGAACGCCCGGTTTTTCCGACCGGGCGTGTTTGCGGCTATTCCGCCGCCCAGTCGCTGATCGCCTTGACCTCGAGGAACTCCTCGATGCCCCAGGCACCGCCTTCACGGGCACGGCCTGACATCTTGACGCCGCCAAATGGCGCCCCGGCACCGCGCGATTTGCCGTTCATCTCGATCATCCCGGCGCGCAGTTTGCGGGCCATGCGGTTGCGTTTGGGGCCATCCTGCGTCTGCACGTAGTTGGTCAGGCCATAGGGCGTGTCGTTGGCAATCTTGACGGCCTCTTCCTCGGTATCGAAGGGGATGATCGACAGGACGGGGCCAAAGATTTCTTCGCGCTCGATCGTCATGCCGGGTTTGACGTCGGCAAAGACGGTGGGGCGGACGTAGAAGCCCTTGTTCAGTCCCTCGGGGCGGCCAAGGCCACCGGCGACAAGGCGGGCACCTTCCTTGATCCCGGTTTCGATCAAGCCTTGGATTTTCTCCCATTGGGTGCGGTTTACGACCGGGCCGATATGGTCGCCCTTTTCCGACGCCGGGCCGACACGCGTTTCATTTGCAATCTTCGCCGCGGTTTCTACCGCCTTGTCGTAGACGGGCCGTTCGACCAGCATCCGGCTGGGTGCGTTGCAGGACTGACCGGTGTTGTTCATCATGTGTTCGACGCCACGCCTGACCGCCTCGTCGTCGGCGTCGGCAAAGATCACATTGGCGCCTTTGCCGCCCAATTCCAGCGTCACCCGCTTCAAGGTTTCGGCGGCGGCCTTGGAGATCGCCTTGCCCGCACGGGTGGAACCGGTAAAGGAAATCATTTCAACATCGGGATGGGTCGACAACTGACTGCCGACGCCTGCGCCGTCGCCGTTGACCATGTTGAACACGCCCGGCGGAACACCCGCATCATGGCAGAATTCGGTGAACAGGATCGACGACAGCGGCGATTCCTCTGACGGCTTCAAGACCACGGTGCAACCGGCCAGCAGCGCCGGGATCGCCTTGAGCGTGACCTGGTTCATCGGCCAGTTCCACGGCGTGATCAGGCCGACGACGCCGATCGGCTCGAGCGCGATGCGGTCGTCTGGGGCGTGCTTGCCCAAGGGTTTGACGAACTCCATCTTGTCAAAGGCGCGCAGAAAGTTCTTCAGGTGCCAGGGCAGACATTCGGCCTGATCGTCGGCGGCCATGTCGATGGGGGCGCCCATTTCCATGCTGATGGCCTGGGCCATTTCGTCTTTGCGTTTTTCATATTGGTCCAGAATACCCTGCACGCAGGCGCGGCGCGTGGCCGGGTCGCTGACCGACCACGACTCGAACGCCTTTTTGGCGGCGGCGACGGCGGCGTCTGTGTCGGCCTGATCGCCGAGCGAGACCACCGCGCAGCCTTCTTCGGTCGAAGGGTCGATGACGGTGTAGTCATGCGCTTTGGCTGGGTTTACCCATTTGCCGTCGATGTAAAACTGGCGTTTCTCGATCATGGTTGACCTCCTGAAATTTGGCGTCACCTTGTCATTGCGAATTGTCCGCTTCAAGACCCCTCTGGGGTGGGGGCGTGACAATTTGATCAAATTTCAGTAGATTGATCCCAACGGATCATGGAAAGGACGACAAGAATGGGCCTGCGTATCAATGACACGATCCCCGATCTGACGGTCGAGACGGATCAGGGCAGTTTTTCGCTGCATGACTTTGTTGGCGACTCCTGGGCGATCCTGTTCAGCCACCCCAAAGACTTTACCCCGGTCTGCACCACCGAGTTCAGTGCAGTGGCGCAACTGGCTGACGAATGGGCGAAACGGGGCACCAAGGTGATCGGTATTTCGGTGGACGGAGTCGAGGATCACAAGAAATGGAAGGCCGACATTGAAAAAGTTGCCGGGACCAAGGCGGGGTTTCCGATCATTGCCGATGACGGGCTGAAAGTTGCCAAGGCCTTCGACATGCTGCCTGCGGAAGCAAAGATGCCGGACGGGCGCACGCCCAACGATTCGCAGACGGTGCGCGCCGTGTTCATCATCGGACCGGACAAAAAGCTGAAGCTGTCGATGACCTATCCGCTGAACGTCGGGCGGAATTTTGCCGAGGTGCTGCGCGCGCTGGACGGGTTGCAGACGGCGGCCAAACACACCGTGGCGACGCCGGCCAACTGGAATGTCGGCGATGATGTGATCATCCCGGCGACGGTCAGCAACGAAGATGCCAAGGCCAAGTTCGGCGATTTCGAAACCGTTCTGCCCTATCTGCGCAAGACCAAGCTGCGCTAGGGTCGGTTCAGATCCGCGACGATGGCTCTGCCGCGTGGCAGGGCCATTTTTGCGCCAATCGTGTTTTGCAAGTCGAGGAGACCGCCGGCATGTTCTCAAAGACTCCGATGCTGATAGGCTGGCGCGAAGTCGTCGACCTGCCGTTTTTGGGGATCAGGGGCATTACCGCCAAGATAGATACGGGGGCGCGGACATCGGCCCTGCATGCGACCCGGATTCGCCGGTTCAGAAAGGACGGCACCGATTGGGTCCGCTTTCATGTGCCACATGCGGGTCTGGCACGGGCCGTCGATTGCGAGGCGCCACTGGTTGATCAGCGCGAGATCAGGAACACGACTGGCGTTCCGGAAGAGCGGTTGGTGATCAAGACCCGCCTGCGCGTCGGTGGCCGTTCATGGTCGATCGAGGTGTCATTGGCAGATCGCGCGGCGATGACCATGCCGATCATTCTGGGGCGCACCGCGATCCGTCGACACAACATACTGGTCAATCCCGGGCAGTCATTTCTGCAGAACCATCCGGCTGTCGCAGAACGGCGATAGGGGAACCTGGTGCGGGGCTCACAAAAAAACTGAAAGGACGACTGATGAAAATCGCAATGATGGCCCGCAATCCCGAGCTTTACTCGCACCGCCGTCTGAAAGAGGCCGCCGAAACACGGGGGCACGACATGGACATCATCAACACATTGCGATGCTACATGAACATCGCCAGCCGCCGCCCCGAGATCTATTACAACGGAGAGAAGCTGCCAATCTACGATGCAGTCATTCCGCGGATCGGTGCGTCTGTTACATTCTACGGCATGGCGGTCCTGCGGCAATTCGAGATGCAGGGGGTCTATCCACTCAATGAATCGGTGGCGATCGGGCGAAGCCGCGACAAATTGCGGTCGATGCAGCTGCTTGCGCGCGATGGCATCGGCCTGCCGGTCACGACCTTTGCGCATGACCCAAAGCAAACGGAAGAGGTGCTGGCGCTAGCCGGTGGCGCGCCATTGGTTGTCAAGCTGCTGGAAGGCACACAAGGCATCGGCGTCGTGCTGGCCGATACCAACCGTTCGGCGAAATCGGTGATCGAGGCGTTCCGCGGCGC
Source organism: Paracoccaceae bacterium (assembly GCA_037969545.1). GTDB lineage: Bacteria > Pseudomonadota > Alphaproteobacteria > Rhodobacterales > Rhodobacteraceae > JBBKXP01. The sequence goes on from JBBKXP010000119.1 coordinate 4,154, forward strand.
CAATGTGAACATCATGGTGCAGGAGTTCATCAAGGAGGCGGGCGGCACCGACATTCGTGCACTGGTCGTCGGCGGCAAGGTCGTCGCGGCCATGAAGCGAACCGGCGCAGAGGGTGAATTTCGCAGCAACCTGCATCGCGGCGGGTCGGCCAATATCGTCAAGCTGTCGCCCGAGGAACGGTCAACCGCGATCCGTGCCGCAAGATCGATGGGGCTGAACGTTTGTGGCGTCGACATGCTGCGGTCGAACCATGGTCCGGTGGTGATGGAGGTCAATTCGTCGCCGGGGCTGGAAGGCGTCGAAAAGGCCACGGGCATCGACATTGCCGGAAAGATCATCGAGTTTATCGAAAAAAACGCGACGCCGGGAAAGACCAAGACAAAGGGCAAGGGATAGGATTTGCAGAGATCTTTCGAGATTGCCGGGCGGCAGATTGCCCCCGGACAGCGGGAAACCATCGACATTCCGGTCAGCAACCTTTCCGATCATACGCCCGTCACGATGTCCGTTCATGTGGTTCACGGGAAAAGGCCGGGTCCGGTGGTTTTCGTTTCAGCCGCGATTCATGGCGACGAGGTGATTGGCGTCGAGATCGTGCGCCGGCTGTTGCGGGCCCCCAACCTTGACAGGTTGGCGGGAACGTTGTTGGCGGTTCCGATCGTCAACACCTTTGGTTTCCTGAACCATTCCCGCTACTTGCCCGACCGGCGCGACCTCAATCGGTGTTTTCCGGGTTCGTCGGGCGGGTCACTGGCTGCGCGGTTGGCTTTCATGTTTCTGACCGAGATCGTCGGGCGGTCTGATTTCGGGATCGACCTGCATTCGGCGGCGATCCAGCGCACCAACCTGCCGCAAATCCGCTATAGCCCCGGCAGCGAGCGGCTGGCCCACATGGCCAACGTCTTTGGCGCGCCGGTGATCCTGACCTCGAAATTGCGCGACGGATCGTTGCGCATGGCGGCCAAGGCGCGGGGCGTCGATATGCTGCTGTATGAGGCAGGCGAGGGGCTGCGGTTTGACGAATACGCCGCCAAGACCGGGGTGTACGGCATTTTGCGGGTGATGCGCGAATTGGGGATGGTCGGGGCCAAGGGGGTGCCGAAGCCGCGTGTCGCGCCGATCCGGTCGGCCCATTCCGTTTGGTCGCGTGCGCCGTCCGGCGGGTTGCTGCGCACATTCCGCCAGACCGGCGATATCGTAAATCTGAACGAGGTTCTGGGGGTGGTTTCGGATCCATTTGGAGAAAATGAACACGACGTGATTGCGAACAGTCACGGGATCATCGTCGGGCGGACCAATCTGCCAATCGTCAACGAGGGCGACGCCCTGTTTCACATTGCCAGCATGCCGGACGCCGCCGGATCAGCCGAAGTCGTCGAGGTGCTATCGGATCAGTTGGATGAAGAATCGCTATTCGACGAAGACGAGATCATCTGAAGCGAACCGCGCTAGGCGACGTCGTAAAGGACAACCCGGGTGCCGATCGGCACGCGGGAATACAGATCGACGATATGCGAATTGACCAATCGGGCGCAGCCATTTGACACCCGGGTGCCAATGGTCTGCGGCTGGCCCGTGCCATGAATGCGCAGCATCGTGTCGCCGATTTGCGGCTTGAACAGATACAGGGCGCGGGCGCCCAGCGGATTGTCGGGACCGCCCGGCATGCCATCCTCGTACTGCTTGTAATGGTTCGGTTCGCGTTCGATCATTTCCGGGGTCGGGGTCCAGGACGGCCATTCCTTTTTCGCGCCGACAGAGAACTGACCGGGTTCGTACAGCCCCGGCCGGCCAATGCCGACCGAATAACGGATGGCACGGCCCTCTGGCATCGTCAGGTACAGGTGAAAGGTGTTGGGATCGAGGTGCAGTTCGTTCGGCGGCAGCCCGTTGGTCAGGGTCACGTAAACGGGCATGTGCTGCTGCGGCACGACGTAGCCCTGTGCACTGGCGGCGACGGGCCCGATCACCGTGGCGGCAAGGGTGCTGGCAACAAATTGACGGCGAGAAAGCATGGCAGGCTCCGTAATCGCAGATTTCAATGCTTATTTAACCCCGACACGGGTGGGATGTTCAATCACAACGGTGTCATAACAGGTCTTGAACCCGCAAATATGTCTTAAAAGACACGTCTGCCATGCCGGAAAAGCGGTCGCCGCGGCAGGCGCCGGTCAGTTTCGATGTCCGCAGCCCAGGATCGGAACGATTTGGCCCTCAGGCAAGATGGGTCGCGAAGAAACCGAGCGTACGGTCCCAGGCAAGGGTTGCGGCGGCCTCGTCATAGCGCGGGGTGGTGTCATTGTGGAAGCCGTGATTGACGCCCTCGTAGATGAATGCCTCGAAGGTCTTGCCGTGTTCCTGCAACGCGGCCTCGTAGGCGGGCCAGCCTGCGTTGATCCGCTCGTCCAGACCGGCGTAATGCAGCATCAACGGCGCCTGGATGGCGGGGACGTCGGCGGTATCGGGCTGGCGCCCGTAGAAGGGCACCGAGGCGGCCATGTTCGGATAGGCCACGGCCAGCGCATTGCAGACCCCGCCGCCATAGCAAAACCCGACCGCGCCGACCTTGCCGGTCGACTGATCGCTGTTCACGAGATACTCGAACCCGGCGAAGAAATCGGCCATCAACTTGGCCGGGTCGATCTGGCTTTGCAGTTCGCGCCCGGCTTCATCGTCGCCGGGGTAGCCGCCCAAGGGTGACAGGCCGTCAGGGCCAAGCGCCAGATATCCGGCCTTGGCGGTGCGGCGCACGACATCCTCGATATAGGGGTTCAGGCCGCGGTTTTCGTGGACAACCAGGACCGCGCCCAGCGGTTCGGTCATGCCCGCTGGTATCGCCAAAAGACCGTTGATCGGGCCGTTGCCGTCGGGGCTGTCGTAGGTGATGCGCATGGTCTCGATGGCGGGATCGTCCGGGGCGACCTGCTGCGCCAAGGCGTAATTCGGTTTCAGCGATTCGAGAATGACTGCGGCGCTGACCCCGGTGGCAACGTATTTCCCGGCATGGTTCAGAAAATCGCGTTTGGTCATCTTGCCATGCACATAGCCGTCGTAAAGTTCGAGGATGCGGGGGTCAAAGTCCGAGGCCTTCTTGCGTTGCATGGTGTCGTCTCCGTTCTGTTCATTGCGATCACGGACAGCGTTTTGGCTCGGGCCGCCCACGGCAAGAAAACTTTGCGTGATGCGGTCAGAATGGCGAAAAGCCCCGCCGTTTCCAGCGGGGCCCTGATCGTTCGTTCAGCGTTTGCCGGATTATTCGGCGTCAACGTCTTCCTTGGTTTCTTCAACCCCGGTTTCCTGATTGACGACTTTCATCGACAGGCGCACCTTGCCGCGGTCGTCAAAGCCCAGAAGTTTGACCCAGACCTCCTGACCTTCCTTCAGCGCATCGCTGGGATGGTTCAGGCGGCGGTTTTCGATCTGGGACACGTGGACCAGCCCGTCGCGCTTGCCAAAGAAGTTCACGAAGGCGCCGAAATCGACCAGTTTCACGACCGTGCCCTTGTAAACCTTGCCCTCTTCGGGTTCGGCAACGATGGACCAGATCATGTCATAGGCTTTCTTGATGGCGTCACCGTTCGGTGATGCGATCTTGATGATGCCTTCGTCGTTGATATCGACCTTGGCACCCGACAGTTCGACGATCTCGCGGATCACCTTGCCGCCGGACCCGATGACTTCACGGATCTTGTCGGTGGGGATCTGCATGGTTTCGATGCGCGGCGCGTGGACGCTGAATTCGTTCGCGCCGGTCAGGGCCTTGGCCATCTCGCCCAGGATATGGATGCGGGCGTCCTTGGCCTGCGCCAGTGCCTTTTCCATGATCTCGGGCGTGATGCCCGCGATCTTGATATCCATCTGCAGCGAGGTGATGCCTTCGGCAGTACCCGCGACCTTGAAGTCCATGTCGCCCAGGTGGTCCTCGTCACCCAGGATGTCGGTCAGGATGGCATACGATCCGTCATCCTCAAGGATCAGACCCATCGCGATACCGGCGACGGGGGCCTTGAGCGGCACACCGGCGTCCATCATCGACAGCGAGCCACCGCAGACCGACGCCATTGACGACGACCCGTTGGACTCGGTGATCTCGGACACGACACGGATGGTATAGGGGAAATCGGTCGCGGCGGGCAGAACGGCCTGCAAGGCGCGCCATGCCAGTTTGCCGTGGCCAATCTCGCGACGCCCGGTAAACCCGAACCGCCCAACTTCACCGACCGAATAGGGTGGGAAGTTGTAGTGCAGCATGAAGTTGGATTTATACATGCCGGTCAGCGCGTCGATCATCTGTTCGTCGTCGCCGGTGCCAAGGGTGGTCACGACCAGTCCTTGGGTTTCGCCACGGGTGAAAAGGGCCGACCCGTGGGTGCGTGGCAGCAGGCCGGTTTCGGCGACGATCGGGCGGACGGTGGTGGTGTCACGCCCATCGATCCGCTTGCCGGTTTTTACGACATCGCCGCGCAGGATCGAGGCTTCGAGCTTTTTCAGCGCCGAGCCGAGATTCTGGTCGCCCAGTTGTTCCTCGGTGAGGCTCGCCTTGATCGTGTCGCGGGCGGCGTTGACCGCCGTGACGCGTTCCTGCTTGTCGGTATGTTTGAAGGCGGCGCGCATCGGCTTTTCGCCGGCCTTTTTCACCGCAGTCATCAGGGCGCTATAGTCGGGCGCCTGATAATCCATCGGTTCCTTGGCGCACTTTTCCGCCAGATCAATGATCAGGTCGATCACCGGCTGGATGTTGTCGTGGGCGAATTTCACCGCGCCGAGCATTTCTGCTTCGGACAGTTCGTAGGCCTCGGATTCGACCATCATGACCGCGTCCTTGGTCCCTGCAACGACCAGATCAAGGCGCTGTTCGGGGTTCAGGCGCAGGTTGTGCATGTCGTCGATTTCGGGGTTCAGGACATAGTCGCCATCGACGAAACCGACGCGGGCGGCGGCAATCGGGCCCATGAATGGGACGCCCGAAATGGTCAGGGCAGCCGAGGCGGCGATCATCGCCACGATGTCGGGGTCATTC
>JBBKXP010000120.1:0-7022 GCA_037969545.1 Paracoccaceae bacterium
CCACCAAATCCTCGAGGGGACGAACGAGATCATGCGTCTAATTATCGCCCGTCACCTGATCGACAGATGAGCGACCTGATTGTTCGCACGCAAGGCCAAGCCGGGCGCATCACTCTGAACCGCCCCGCTGCCCTGAACGCCCTGACCTGGGATATGCTGCGCGCCATCGAAACCGCACTGGACCGCTGGCGTGACGATCCTGTCGTGACTCTGGTAATTATCGACGGCGTCGGTGAGCGTGCCTTTTGCAGCGGCGGCGACATTGCCGAGATGTATGACAGCGGGTTGCGCGGCGATCTGGCCTATGGCCGCGCCTTCTGGCGTGACGAATATCGCCTGAACGCGAAGATCTGCAATTACCCCAAACCCGTGGTGACATTCCTGCAGGGTTTCACGATGGGCGGCGGGGTTGGCATCGGTTGTCATGCAGGTCACCGGATCGTCGGTGAAACCAGCCAGATCGCGATGCCAGAATGCAACATCGGCCTGATTCCCGATGTCGGCGGGTCGCTGCTGCTGGCCAAGGCGCCCGGGCGGCTTGGCGAATATCTGGGTCTGACGGGCGACCGAATGGACGCGGGTGATGCCCTGTTTGCCGGTTTTGCCGACCATTTCGTGCCAGAGGCCGACTGGCCGACCCTGAAGGACGCACTAACCAGCGGCGATGACGCGATCCCGAAACACGCAGCGCCTGATGCCAGGCTGGCAACATGGCAGCCGGTGATCGACAATCATTTTAACGGCGATCGCCTTGGCGACTTCCTGAACGGCATGCCCACCGATCTTCCCGCGCCGCTGGCCCATGCCCGCAAACTGATGGATCGCAATTCGCCGCTGGCAATGGCTGCTGCGATCGAGATCATCCGCCGGGTGCGAATCCGCCCGACGATCGAAAACGCTTTGGAACACGAATACAGGTTCACCTATCGGGCGATGGAACATGCGGATTTCATTGAAGGCATTCGCGCCGCCATCATAGACAAGGACCGCGCCCCGAAATGGCGCGAACTGCGCAGCGGCGACGCGCTGAAAATGACTCTCCCCCTTGGCCGGGAATCCCTCGATCTGACAAAGGAAACACAATGAACATCGGCTTTATCGGGCTTGGGAACATGGGCGCGCCGATGGCCGCCAATCTGATCGCCGCCGGGCATCAGGTGACCGGATACGACCCGGTGGCGCGGCCCGACGGTGTGGCATTGGTTGGCACCGCAGCGGAGGCCGCCAAGGGCGCCGACGTGGTCATCACGATGCTGCCCGACGGCACGATCCTGCGCGCTGTCGCCGCCGACATTCACGCCGTCATGGCACAGGGCGCGCTGCATCTGGATTGTTCGACCGTCGATGTGGAATCCGCCCGCGCCGTCGCCGAAACCGCCGAAGCAGCGGGTCTGCTGGCCGTTGACGCCCCGGTTTCTGGTGGTATCGGCGGCGCGGCGGCGGGCACGCTGACTTTCATGGTGGGCGGCACGGCCAAGGGTTTTGCCAAGGCGGCCCCGCTTTTCGCGACAATGGGGCAGAAGGCGGTGCATTGTGGGCCAGCGGGAAACGGACAAGCCGCCAAGATTTGCAACAACATGATCCTCGGCGTCACCATGATCGCGACCTGCGAGGCCTTTGCGCTGGCAGACAAGCTGGGTCTGGACCGGCAGGCGATGTTCGACGTGGTCAGCACCTCGTCGGGGTCAAGCTGGTCGATGAATACCTATTGCCCAGCGCCCGGCATCGGCCCGAAAAGCCCTGCCGACAATGGCTATCATCCCGGCTTTGCGGCTGAACTTATGCTGAAAGACCTGCGGCTTAGCCAGATGGCCGCCGCGGCCGTCGATGCCGACACGCCGCTCGGGGCCGCCGCAACCGCGCTCTACGGGACGTTTGTCGAATACGAAGACGGCAGTGGCCGCGATTTCAGCGCCATGCTACCCCGGTTTGAAAAGCGCGGGCGCGACTGATCCTGTCGTAAATGCCCGATCCGCGCGTCGCGCCGACAGCTAAACAAGGAACATGGTGGTCCAACCCTTTCACACATTCGCCGCGACCCTCGCCTACTCTGACCTGCCGTCTGCGGCGCTGACCGTATTGCGGCGGTCATTTCTTGATACAATGGGGGTGGCGGCTGTCGGATCGACGACCGATATGGCGCGGATCGCCCGTCAAACCGCCCCTGTGTTGATGGGCGGCACGCAGGCGCGGATGCTGATGGACGGGGGCCGCGTCAGCCCTGCCGGGGCGGCGATGGCCGGGGCAATGACGCTTGATTCCGTCGACGCGCACGACGGCACAAGCCCATGCAAGGGACATGCCGGATCGGCGGTTTTTCCGGCCCTGCTTGCGATGGCAGATGCCCTGCCGGGCATGACGGGGGCCGATTTTGCGACCCTGCTGGCTGTCGCCTACGAGGTCAGCTATCGGGCCGGGCTGGCGCAACACGCGACCTGCGCCGACTATCACACTTCGGGCGCATGGACGGCAGTAGGCGTTGCCACAGCCTGTGCCCGCGCCTTGGGTTGCGAAGCCGAAACCATTCGCCACGCCGCAGGGATCGGCGAATATCACGGGCCGCGCAGCCAGATGATGCGCTGCATCGACCACCCGACAATGTTGCGCGACGGGGTCGGTTGGGGTGCGCCGTCAGGTGTATCGGCGGCTTATCTGGCACAGGCGGGATTCACCGGCGCGCCTGCGCTGACCTGCGAACATGCGCCAGAGTTCTGGACCGATCTGGGCGAAAACTGGCGACTGATCGAGGATACGCACTGGAAGCCCTACCCCTGCTGCCGTTGGGCGCATCCGAGCCTTGACGCCGCCGCCGACCTGATGCGCTCTCATAACCTGCACCATACGCAGGTCGCGGCCGTTGACATCCGCACCTTCCACAACGCCACCCGGCTGGCAGGCCAAACCCCGACAACGCCCGACGAATTCGCCTATGCCATCGCGTTTCCGGTCGCCGCGATGATCGTGCGGGGTCAGGTCGGGGTCGCCGAACTTGCCAATGACACCCTACGCGACCCTGACATCCTGCGGATTTCCCGCGCCACGACCCTGATCGACGATGCCGAAATGACGCGGATCAGTGTCGGCAAACGCTGGGCGCAGGTGACGATCACCCTGACCGACGGCACACATTACGCCGCCGCACCCCGCACGCCTCGCGGCGACAGCGACCTGCCATTGTCAGACGCGGAAATCAGCGACAAGTTTTACCTGTTCGCCGATCCGGTACTAGGTCGTGCCCGCGCCAACGAGATTGAAACGATGGCCGCCGCATTCGACACCCTGTCGGTCAAGGATTTCGCGCACCTGACCGACCTTTGTCTGGCGCATCCCTAGCTTCTTTTGGCCAGAAATACTCCCGCCGGAGGCTCCGAACTAACCTTCCGCGCCATGGGCTACGGCTATTCCGCCGCCACGCCCCGCGCCTTGAGCATCGGCCCAAGATAGCGCCCGGTGTGGGACTCGGTCACCTTGGCCACATCCTCGGGCGTGCCTGTGGCTACGATCAAACCACCGCCATCGCCGCCCTCGGGGCCAATGTCGATGATCCAGTCAGCGGTCTTGACCACGTCGAGGTTGTGTTCGATCACCACCACCGTGTTGCCCTGATCAACCAGTTCGTGCAGCACTTCCAACAGCTTGCGCACGTCTTCGAAATGCAGACCCGTCGTCGGTTCATCCAGAATATACAAAGTCCGTCCAGTGGACCGCCGCGCCAATTCCTTTGACAGCTTGACCCGCTGCGCCTCGCCCCCCGACAGCGTCGTCGCCTGCTGGCCGACCTTGATATAGCCCAGGCCCACACGCACCAGCGCGTCCATCTTTTCACGGATCGACGGCACCGCCCGGAAAAAGTCCTGCGCATCTTCGACCGTCATATCAAGGATATCTGCGATACTCTTGCCCTTGAATTTTATCTCGAGCGTTTCGCGGTTATAGCGTTTGCCCTTGCAGGTTTCGCAGGTGACATAGACGTCGGGCAGGAAGTTCATCTCGATCTTCAACAGGCCGTCGCCCTGACAGGCTTCACAGCGCCCACCCTTGACGTTGAACGAGAATCGCCCCGCCTTGTAACCGCGCGCCTGCGCCTCGGGGAGACCGGCGAACCAGTCGCGGATCGGGGTAAAAGCGCCGGTATAAGTCGCCGGATTTGACCGGGGCGTGCGGCCGATTGCCCTCTGGTCGATGTCGATCACCTTGTCGAGGTATTCGAATCCCTTGATCGTTTCGCAGGGTGCCGGGGTTTCCCGTGCCCCGTTCAGCCGCATCGCCGCGTTCTTATAAAGGGTTTCGACGGTCAGCGTCGACTTGCCGCCGCCCGATACGCCGGTGACACAGATGAATTCGCCCAATGGAAAATCCACCGTCACCTCGCGCAAGTTGTTTCCTGTCGCTTTGACCACGGTCAGCTTTTTCTTATTGCCCTTGCGGCGTTCGCGCGGCACCGCGATTTCCCGCGTCCCGATTAGATACTGCCCGGTGAGCGAGGCCGGGTCGGCCATCACCTGTTCCGGCGTCCCCTTGGCCACCACCTGACCGCCATGCACGCCGGCGCCGGGGCCGAAATCGAACACATAGTCGGCGTCGCGGATCGCTTCTTCGTCATGTTCGACGACAATCACGGTATTGCCCTGATCGCGCAGGTTTTTCAGCGTCACCAGAAGGCGACCGTTGTCACGCTGGTGCAGTCCGATGCTGGGTTCGTCCAACACATACAGCACCCCGGTCAGTCCGCTGCCGATCTGGCTGGCCAGCCTGATCCGCTGGCTTTCACCGCCCGACAACGTCCCGGCATTGCGCGAAAGGGTCAGATATTCGAGGCCCACATTATTGAGAAAGCCCAGACGGGCGCGAATTTCCTTGAGGATCGCGCGGCCGATCTCGTTCTTCTGGTTGGTCAGGTGAGCCGGCACGCCCTCGCACCAGTCAAACGCCTCTTTGATCGACATCTGGACGATCTGCCCGACGTGCTGGCCGCCAATCTTGACCGCCAGTGCTTCGGGGCGCAGCCGGTAGCCGCCACAGGCGCCACAAGGTCGGTTATTCTGGTACTGTTCAAAATCTTCGCGGACCCAGGCCGAGTCGGTCTCGCGGTAGCGCCGTTGCATGTTCGGAATGACGCCTTCAAATGTCCGCTTGACCTGATAGACCCGGCCACCTTCGTCATAGCGAAACTGGATTTCGGTGTCGCCCGAACCGCGCAGGAATACCTCCTGCACTTCAGGACTCAGGTCTTTCCAGCGGGCGTTCTTGTCGAAACCATAGTGTTTTGATATCGCTTCGATGGTTTGCAGGAAATACGGGCTCTTGCCCTTTCGCCAAGGCGCCAGCGCACCGTCGGCGATTTTCAGGGTAATGTCGGGAACCACGAGCCGGTCGTCGAAAAACAGCTCGACCCCCAGACCGTCGCAGACCGGACAGGCACCAAAGGGCGCGTTAAACGAAAACAATCGCGGTTCAATCTCGGGGATGGTAAAGCCGCTGACCGGACAGGCGAATTTCTCTGAGAACGTGTAGCGCTCAGGCTCCGGCGCTTCTTCGCCTTCCGCCAGCGTCGGGGCGGTTTCAAGGATCGCGATACCGTCGGCAAGGTCGAGAGCCGTCCGGAAACTATCCGCCAGCCGGGTTTCGAGCCCTTCGCGCACGACGATCCGGTCGACCACGACATCCACGTCATGGCGCAGTTTCTTATCCAGTGTCGGCGGCTCGTCCAATTCGTAGAACTGGCCATCCACCTTGACCCGCTGAAAGCCTGATTTGCGCAACTCGAGAAATTCCTTGCGGTATTCGCCTTTGCGATCGCGGATGATGGGGGCCAGCAGATAGCCGCGCGTGCCTTCGGGCAAGGTCATGACACGGTCAACCATGTCCTGCACCTGCTGCGCCTCGATCGGCAGGCCGGTGGCGGGACTGTAGGGGGTACCGACGCGGGCGAAAAGCAGGCGCATGTAGTCGTAGATTTCGGTCACGGTGCCAACAGTCGACCGCGGGTTCTTTGACGTCGTCTTTTGCTCGATCGAAATCGCCGGAGAAAGCCCCGAAATGTGATCGACATCCGGCTTTTCCATCATGTCCAGAAACTGCCGGGCATAGGCCGACAGCGATTCCACATAGCGGCGTTGCCCCTCTGCGTAGACAGTATCGAACGCGAGCGATGACTTGCCGGACCCCGAAAGTCCTGTAATCACAACCAGTTGGTCGCGCGGAATATCGACGTCGATATTCTTGAGGTTATGTTCGCGGGCACCCCGCACCTCGATAAACTTTTGCTCTGGCATCATGGCCCCCGATGGCGTGGATTAACAGATAGTTGACTGCGGCGTCGCTTCCAACCGAAAAAGCGGATCAAAACGGGAACATTGACAGCCTGCTGACAATTTCGGCAACCGTCCATCGGTCAGGGAAGTCCGGAACCTGATCCAAGAAAGACTAGTCAGATTCTCGAGATTGTGTTTTTCTGTGGCGCAAGTGATTTGCCAACAAAGGTTTTTGTCATGCGCCTGCTCGCCATTTTCGCCACCTTGATCGCGCTTTTCCCCGCCCTGACGCTGGCCCAAGACCGGCCCAACACAATCCTTGTTCTCGATGCGTCCGGATCAATGTGGGGTCAGATCGACGGCGTCGCCAAGATAACGATCGCGCAGAGCGTCGTCACAGATTTGCTGGAAAGCTTTCCGGCTGACGAGAATCTGGGCCTGACAATCTATGGCGCGCGCGCCCGTGGCGATTGCACCGACATCCAGACCGTTGTCACACCCGGCACCGGCAACCGTGACGCCATTGCCGCCGCCGTTGCCGGGATCAAGCCTTTGGGGAAGACTCCGATGACCGATGCGGTGATCGCTGCCGCCGAGGCGCTGCGCTATACCGAGGACAGCGCGACCGTCATTCTGGTCAGCGACGGGGTGGAAACCTGCAATCCGGACCCTTGCGCCGCTGCCCGCCTGCTTGAAGAAACCGGGATCGGATTTACGGCGCATGTGATCGGGTTCGACGTGGGCGCTGACGCCGATGCGTTGGCGCAG
>JBBKXP010000121.1:0-7695 GCA_037969545.1 Paracoccaceae bacterium
GTGCGCCAGCAGGACAGCCGGATCGACTATGACCAGATCGCGGCGTTGGCCGGGGAACACAAACCGAAGATGATCATCGCCGGCGGCTCGGCGATCCCGCGCATCATCGACTTTGCGCGCATGCGCGAGATAGCGGATTCGGTCGGTGCCTCCCTTCTGGTCGACATGGCCCACTTTGCCGGGCTGGTCGCAGCGGGCCTTTACCCGTCACCCTTTCCCCACGCCCATGTCGCCACGACAACGACCCATAAAACCCTGCGCGGTCCGCGTGGCGGGATGATCGTGACCAACGACGAAGTCATCGCCAAAAAAGTCAATTCTGCGATCTTTCCGGGCATTCAGGGCGGCCCGCTGATGCATGTCATCGCCGCCAAGGCGGTGGCCTTTGGCGAGGCCCTGCGCCCCGATTTCAAGACCTATCAGGCGCAAGTCATCAGGAACGCCCAAGGACTGGCCGACCAATTGATGAAAGGCGGCCTCGACATCGTCACCGGCGGCACCGACACCCATCTGATGCTGGTCGACCTGCGCCCGAAATCGGTCAAGGGCAACGACACCGAAAAGGCGCTGGGACGCGCCCACATCACCTGCAACAAGAACGGCATCCCGTTCGATCCCGAAAAGCCGACAGTGACGTCCGGCATCCGGCTCGGCTCGCCCGCAGGCACGACGCGCGGGTTTGCCGAGGCCGAGTTTCGCCAGATCGGTGATTGGATCGTGCAGGTCGTCGACGGACTGGCCGCCAACGGGGCGGGCGGCAATAACGCGGTCGAAGATCGGGTGCGCGCCGAGGTCGAGGCGCTGTGCAAACGCTTCCCGATCTATCCAAACGTCTGAACCTGCACGTAAACTGCGCAACAACACAGGAAACCGACGCTGGACCCCTGCGGCGGTTTTCGCGTTTCTGGGTGCATGAAACAGACCCCCCAGATCGAATGCGCCCTTGGCGACACCATGCGGCGGCATCTGCCGCACGCTCTGTCCGAACTTGTGATGTTCGGGCTGAAACAAGGCTGGGCCTGCCTGTTCGGCGGGCTGATGTTGGCGGCGCTGATCGCGACCAAAGCCATCTGGCAATCCGACTGGCCCGTCGCCCGCTACGACGCGTTGGTCGTGTTCGCCATCGCCCTGCAAGCAACCTTGCTGGCGTTCCGGCTGGAAACATGGCGCGAGGCGCGGCTGATTGCGCTGTTCCACCTGACCGGCACGCTGATGGAGATCTTCAAGGTCCACGTCGGCAGTTGGGCCTACCCCGAACCCGGCATCCTGAAAATCATCGGAGTCCCGCTGTTTTCCGGGTTCATGTATGCGGCGGTGGGCAGCTATATGGCGCGGGTCATCCGCATTTTCCACATGCGGTTCGCCCCTTTCCCACCCTACGGCTGGACGGTGGCACTGGCGCTGGCGATCTATGCAAACTTCTTCACCCACCACTGGTTGCCCGACCTGCGTCTGGCCCTGTTCGCCGCGACGATCCTGTTATTCGCCCGCACCCGCATCTGGTTCCGTATCGGCGCCAACCGCTACTGGATGCCCCTGCCCCTCGCGGCGATCCTCACCAGCGTCTTTCTCTGGATCGCCGAAAACGTCGGCACCCATACCGGCACCTGGGTCTATGGCGGCACGCCACTGGTCAGCCTGGCCAAGATGGGGTCGTGGTATCTGCTGCTCTATGTCAGTTTCGCGACGGTGACGCTGGTTTACCGCGACGCTCTGGTGATCCCTAGACGTAACCCTTCCACCACAGATACCAGATCGCCACGCCTGAAATCAGCAGCAGATTCAACGCGATGACCGCGGTCGTGCGCAACACGGCATCCTTGCGCCGCGCCCCCGGCTCAATCGCTTTCATATAGGCCATGACATTGGCATAGGCCCGCTCGGCCTTGGTGGCGTCGATCATCCGGGCCAGCTTTGGGTTTTGCGTCAGCACCCCGGCCTGCGCCAGATAATGCGCATCGCGCTGCACCGCCTTGGGTAAAAACCGCCGGGCCTTGCGCAGTTGCAGGTCAAGCGTGCGCGCACGGATCCGCAACCGCTCCTCGATCAGCGCGCAAACCTCGTCCATCCGGGCCATATGATCAATCGGAGCAGCCATGATTCTCTCTGATTCACGGCTTATTCCGGGGCTTTTCGAACCTCAACGGCTCTGGCAGGCTTGGCGCAAGATCGTTACAAGGTGACGCATGTTGAACACGATATTGCACGGAACGGCATCGGCGTGGCCACATCTGGTGGTGGCGCACGGGCTGTTCGGATCGGCGCGGAACTGGGGCGTGATCTGCAAACGGCTGGCCGAGGATCGTTTGGTCACCGCCGTCGACATGCGCAATCATGGGGCAAGCCCTTGGAATCCCTCGCATACCTACGCCGATCTGGCGGGCGATCTGGCCGCGGTGATCGACGGGCAGGCCGACGTGTTGGGCCATTCGATGGGTGGCAAGGCGGCGATGGTCTTGGCGCTGACATATCCCAGCAAAGTCAACAGGTTGGTAATCGCAGACATCGCGCCCGTTGCCTATGACCGCACCCAGATGGACAAGATTGCGCTGATGCGCGGTGTCGATCTGGGGGTCGGGACACGGGCCGAGGTCGCCGCCCAGATGCCGGGGCTCGAGGCTGGTCTGCCTGAGTTTTTCCTGCAATCCGTTGATATGAAAGAGAAACGCTGGCGGCTGAATCTGGACGCTTTGGCCGAGAACATGCCCGCGATCATGGGGTTTCCCGAAGTTTCGGGCAGTTTTGAGGGCAAGACGCTGTTCCTGTCCGGGGCGGAGTCCGACTACGTCCGGCCCGAACACCGTGAGCGGATCAAGGCATTGTTTCCGAACGCGATTTTTGCGAAAATTCCCGGCGCGGGCCACTGGCTCCACGCCGAAAAACCCCGCGAGTTCGCGGCGGCGGTGCGGGCGTTTCTGGACGCCTGAGGCCTAGAAAATCGGCGACATGAGAAAGGTGGCCAACGACAGGCCGCCCATCAGGATCAGGAAAACGTGGGGGAGATAATAGGTCATCGGTGGCCTCGTTCGTGTGACTGTTGGGGGTGATACGGGGGGCCGCCGGGATTCCGTCGTTAAGGCGACGTACGGCGGGTTCACCCTATGGCGAGGTCGGTTTGGCAGAATGAGTCCTGTGCAGAAAGTACGCGCTGCGGGGCAGATGCTCCGGCCCGGTTTCGGGCGCAAACCGGGGCGTTTTCGGGCTTCTGTGCAGAAATCGGGCGCTGCGGGGCAGATGCCTCTGACCAAGAGGAATTGATTCAAATGGTATCTTTATTGCGGCCGATGTCGCTGACGGAATTTCGCGCGGACGCCTCGGCGCAGGTCGCCTGGGTCGCGCATATGGGCGGGCATGTGTGGATCAGGAAGCACGGCAAGGTCGTCGCCGGGGTGGTGCCGTTCTATCAGTTGCGGATGCTGGATGCGTTGGACTACGGGACCACGGACCCGGAGGTGAAACGTCGGATGCTCGAGCGCGAGTACGCCGCGTGGAAACGCGCGGTGGCGCTGAAACCGGAACCCGTCCGCGAGGCCCCGCCACCGATCGACCCGGAGCGGGCCGACATGATGGCGCTGTATGAGCGGCGGCGGCGTGCGCGGTTGGGGCTGGAGTAGGCTTGACCGGTTGAGGATTTATGCAGCGAGGCTGCCGGAAAGCGCCGCGCCCGAACCGAGGGGTGGGTGCAAAGCGCCCGCCCCGTGGGGGCGGTTCGGGCGCTGCCAAATCAAAGATTTGGCACAGTATTCTAGCGGGGCCTTCACCCCGTAACGATTGATTAACCAACGATGTGCGATCGTCCATGAATGTCCCGATATCGTCGCATGTTCATCCCCGAAGGAACCTACTTCTTCACCGTCGCCCTTGCTGACAGGGGCGCGACGACCTTGGTTGATGAAATTGATTTGTTGCGGTCGATCTATGCCGCTGTGACCAAGGAGCACCCGGTGACCTGTGACGCGATGGTGGTTCTGCCGGATCACCTACATGCGGTCTGGACGTTGCCGGAGGGGGACGCCGATTTTTCCGTGCGGTGGAAGAAAATCAAGGCCGGGTTTTCGCAGCATTGCAGAGCTGTCGGGCAGGTCAGGCCGAGTTTGGAACGGCGCGGCGAGAAGGGCATTTGGCAGCGGCGGTTTTGGGAACATGCAATCCGGGACGCCGAGGATTATCAGGCCCATGTCGCCTATTGTCGGCACAATCCGGTGAAGCATGGTTTGGTTGGGCGGGCCGAGGATTGGCCGTATTCAAGTTTGCATCGTGATCGTAGGGTGGGTGAAACCCACCGCGTTGTGTGATGGCGTAGGGTGGGTGGAACCCGCCATTTTTGACCGCCGCATGCGCGTGGGTTTCACCCACCCTACGATCGGTCAAAAAAATATGGCGCCGATAATCCACAAAATAGTGCCATAGATTGCGGCCCCAGCAACAAACATAAATAGAAGGGCTTGAAATGGATGGCTCGATTGAATCAGTTGGATTGGGTTCTTGATAAAAAGTTGCTACATGCCTAAGAAACCGCCCACAATAAATAGCCACATGATATTTACCCCGCATTCAAGATAAAATACTCTGGATACCGACGAATGGTCTCCACAACGATTTCCTCAACCTGCGCTCCGTTGGCATGCATAGAATTGATAAAGTCGCCCGCGCGGAAATAGACGTGATCCGCAACTTTATATGGAACGTCTTGCCGACCGAACTCATTCATTAAACGACTCTTGAAGTTTGAAAACTTCAAAAACATCCAAATGGTGTAAGCAACGACAAACCCACCAATTACTGCTAGTACTGCCATATTTGCCGCTTTGCCTCTCGTCCATCCATCTTCATCGCACCCAAGCGCCCCCTCACCGTGTGACCCCGCAACCGCCTTGCGCCATTCGCTTTCGCTCACCGTCCTTCATCCGCGCCGAAAACGGACAGCTAGCTGTCCATTTTCAGGGCGCTGATGAAAGCTTCCTGCGGGATATTCACCGACCCGAACTGCCGCATTTTCTTTTTCCCCGCCTTCTGCTTGTCCAGCAGCTTGCGCTTCCTCGTCGCGTCGCCGCCATAGCATTTCGCCGTCACGTCCTTGCGCAGCGCCGACAGGGTCTCGCGGGCGATCACCTTGCCGCCGATGGCCGCCTGAATCGGGATCTTGAACATGTGCCGGGGGATCAGGTCTTTGAGTTTTTCCACCATCGCCCGGCCCCGCGCCTCGGCCCTATCCCGGTGGACCATCATCGACAGGGCGTCGACGGATTCGTCGTTCACCAGCACGGACATTTTGACGAGGGCATCCTCCTGATAGCCCGACAGCGCGTAGTCGAAGGAGGCATAGCCCTTGGTCACGGATTTCAGCCGGTCGTAGAAATCAAAGACGACCTCGTTCAGCGGCAGGTCGTAGACCACCATCGCGCGGGGGCCGGCATAGGTGAGGTCAAGCTGCACGCCGCGCCGGTCCTGGCAGAGTTTCAGCACGTCGCCGAGGTATTCGTCGGGGACGAGGATCGTCGCCTTGATCCGTGGCTCTTCGATATGATCGACCAGCGTCATGTCGGGCATGTCGGCGGGGTTGTGGAGTTCGCGCATCGTCGCGTCGCGCATGAACAGCTGATAGACGACCGAGGGCGCGGTGGTGATCAGGTCGATGTTGTATTCCCGCTCGATCCGGTCGCGGATCACCTCGAGGTGGAGCAGGCCGAGGAAGCCGCAGCGGAAACCGAAGCCCAAGGCGGCGGAGGTTTCCATTTCGAAGCTGAAGGAGGCGTCGTTCAGCGCCAGCTTTTCGATGCTGTCGCGCAAGTCCTCGAATTCCGAGGCATCGACCGGGAACAGCCCGCAGAAGACCACGGGTTGCGCCGGTTTGAACCCCGGCAGCGCCTGCGTCGCGCCCTTTTTCTCGGTCGTGATGGTGTCGCCGACACGGGTGTCGCGGACCTGTTTGATCTGCGCGGTGATAAAGCCGATCTCGCCGGGGCCGAGGGTATCGACCGGCAACATCCCCGGTTTGAACACGCCGATCCGGTCGATCTGATGCACCGAGCCGTTCTGCATGAACATCACCCGGTCGTTCTTTTTCATCTGCCCGTCGATGATGCGGACCAGCACGACGACGCCGAGATAGCTGTCGTACCACGAGTCGACGAGCATCGCCTTGAGCGGGGCGGTGATGTCACCCTTGGGGGCGGGGAGGCGATGCACGATGGCCTCGAGCGTTTCCTTGATCCCGACGCCGGTTTTCGCACTGACCCGGATCGCCTCGGAGGCGTCGAGGCCGATCACGTCCTCGATCTGGTGCGCGACCGCATCGCAGTCGGAGGCCGGCAGGTCGATCTTGTTCAGGACCGGGACGATCTCGTGCCCGGCGTCAAGCGCGTGATAGACGTTGGCGAGGGTCTGCGCCTCGACACCTTGGCTGGAGTCCACGACCAGCAGCGAGCCTTCGACGGCGCGCATCGAGCGGGAAACTTCATAGGCGAAATCGACGTGGCCGGGGGTGTCGATCAGGTTCAGCACGTACATTTCGCCGTTCTGCGCCTTGTAGTCGATCCGCACCGTCTGCGCCTTGATGGTGATGCCGCGCTCGCGCTCGATATCCATGCTGTCGAGCATCTGCGCCTTCATGTCGCGGTCCTTGACGGTGCCGGTTTCCTGAATCAGCCGGTCGGCAAGGGTCGATTTACCGTGGTCGATATGGGCCACGATCGAAAAGTTGCGGATATGGGCAAGGTCGGTCATGGCAGGGCTTTCGGGGTGCGTTCGGGGCGGGTTTCAAGCGCCGTCAATGGCGCGGGCCGGGCTGTTTTGCAAGGGAAACACTAGGCCACCGAAACAAGGATGTCGGCGCCGCCCTCCCAGATCATCCGCAGCGCCACCAGCAGGATGATTCCAAGGCCCAGATAGGCGATCCAGCGGTGCCGCTCCAGCAGCGACGCGATCCAGTGCGACAACAGCCCCATCAGCAGGACCGACAGCGTCAGGCCAAAAACCAGCACGACCGGGTGATCATGCGCCGCCCCGGCCACCGCCAGCACGTTGTCCAGCGACATCGACACATCGGCAACAATGATCTGCAGGACCGCCTGACGCAGCGTTTTGTCGGGCTGGACGGCCTTGGTGTCGAAATCGATGTCGGGAACAATGACCCGCAACTCCTGCCACATCTTCCAGCAGACCCAAAGCAGCAGCAAGCCACCGGCCAGGAGCAGCCCGACGATGTCGAGGAGTTGCACCGCGACCGACGCAAAGCCGATCCGCAGAACGGTTGCGGCGATGATCCCGATGATGATGGCGCGGGTCCGCTGCACCGCAGGCAATCCCGCCGCCGCCATGCCGATCACCACCGCATTGTCGCCCGCCAGCGTCAGGTCGATCAGTACCACGCTGAAAAAGGCTGTCAGACTTTCGTCGAACATCGCGTCGAACATCGCGCCCTCCGGATGGCGAAATCATCCGCTGATCACCTAACCCCGGTGCAGGTCGACCACAAGCACCCCACGATATCGGCATTTGCATCATTGCTGCGCTGTCGGCATAATCGTGGGCCAAGGGCCAACATCGGGATATCCGGGCAGCCCGATTGTCAAGGCAGGCAGTATGCGGATCACCATTTGTCTTTTGGCCGTCGTGGCGGTTTCGGCCTGCAGCAGCCGGACGGCTGGGCGCACCGTCAGCTATGTGAGCGGGCCGATTGCGACGGCCTGCATG
>JBBKXP010000122.1:0-3239 GCA_037969545.1 Paracoccaceae bacterium
GCTGGACGCGGCTGTCCTGCAAGCGGTTCCGCGACAACGAGGTGCGGCTGCAACTGCATGCGCTTGCCTACAATCTGGCCAACTTCCTGCGCTGCATCGAGCTACCCGAGGCCATGGCCGACTGGTCGTTGACCAGCTTGCAGCTCAAGCTGATCAAGATCGGCGCTCGTGTGGTGCGTCACGCCCGCGCCATAACCTTCCAACTCGCCGAGGTCGCGGTGACCGGCCCAATGGTCAGGGCCATCCTTGCCGCCATTCACCGATTGCGGGTGCCGCCGCTATGCGCGTGACCGCGATCCCGACCCAAACTAAGCTAAATCGGCAGGACAGGTCCGTTCGCCGCGCTGCAAAACGTGGCCGCATGACCAAGGTGACGCTCATTCGCGGTCCGATCCACCCACATTCGAGCGCTCTGACGACCGCAGTCGAGGCTGAAAGCGCAAACCACTTGATCTGGCGGCAAGATCAGGCAAAATTGACGTCAAGCGGCAGGCCACTTGGGGAATGTCGGCAAAGTGCGATCCTGACCGGCGTTTCATTCTTGGAGGATCGTGAAGTGTCATCATCATGCCCGGGACCGGCTTCGTCCTGTCTTGTCCAACCGTCGGAGGAAAAATGCCGTTTGCCCCTGCCATGAAACTTGCAATGGGCCTGATCGCCGAGGCCGAGGCACTGGCTGCCTACGGCGCGGCACTGGCCAATCCTGAACCCGGCCCAATCGCCGACCAGATCGGCGCGGTCACTGCCCTGCTTGCCCCGGATGCGCTGTCCGACCTGAAACCGGCCGAAGCGACCATGATCCGGTCTTATATCCGCAGTTTCCTGCGTCAGGCGATGGATCTGCTGGAAAACCCCGGCCGTCCCGCCGGTTGGGCCTTTGATGACCCTCTGATCCTCGAAAATATCGGCCAAGGGTCCAAACAATTGGTCCGTATGATCGAGGAGATCGCGGTCAAGACGCCGGCCCTCTCCGAGCGGATGGCACGCGCAGGCAAGTTCCTCGACGTTGGCAGCGGTGTCGGCTGGATTTCCATCGAGGCTGCCCGGAGCTGGCCCGCCTTTGCTGTCGAGGGCATCGACATCTTTGATCCCGCGTTGGCGCTTGCCGAGCGCAACCTGGCGCAATCCGGTCTTGCCGAAAGGGTTTCGTTCCGCAAGCTGAGCATCGCCGACTTGAACATTCGCGACACCTACGCCGCCGCCTTCTTCGCAGGTCCCTTCATTCCTGCCGCCATCGTCCCGGACGCATTACAGCGACTGCATGCCGCCATCGAGCCCGGCGGCTGGCTATTCTTCGGTCTGTTTCGCGCCGCGCCAGAGCCTCTGCCACAAGCGTTGTTGAAGCTGCGTGTGCTGCGCACGGGCGGCTTCCCATGGACACCGCCAGAGGTTCGCACTTTGCTTGAAGCGGCTGGCTTTGTCTGGCACGGCGACCAGCCCAGCGACGGCCCGGCTTACATCGTGACAGCGCGCAAAACCTGATCCCCTCAGCCCGTCGCGAAAGGTCAAGCAGAAGCAATAGTTTAGGGAAAGTTCGTTGAAACCGTTGAGCGCTGCTTGGAGATCTGGATAGTCCCTGGCAGATACCGCATTGGCCTCGATACCGATGCGGCCTGCGGACAGGCCGCGATCCCTCAACGCTCCGAAAAGATGCTGAAAGCAGATTGAGGCTGCCGCTTCTAATTCTCGAGCAGCTCTTGATGCCATTGCCCCGGAGGGCTTGGATGGCCTTCGTGCGGCATTGGCGGATGCATCTTTAAAAGCCAATAAGTTTTAATTCTTGCGCGATCTCCGTGTACTGGCGTTTCTCGGAGAAGAAGTCCGGCGATCGCCATGTGTCTGCGGCAAAATGTGGATCGAGAGTTCGGATCGAGTCTGCTACCGCAAGCGCATCTTTCATTCGGCTTGCGCGCAATAAACTGACTGCTTGGACCATTAAAGCACGCACATTCTGGGGATCGCCTTCAAGGATATCCTCCGTTACTTCGAGTGCGCTTGGATCGCGCATCATCAAAAGCGATAGAGCAAGATTGGTGCGAATCCAAATTGATGGAAAAGCAGAAAGCGTCAGTGCATGACGATGCATGGCCGCGCCATTTGAATTATTTCCGCAGTAGTCGTGAATTGCTCCAAGGCAACTCGCGACTTCGGGGCTTTCGGGCGTTTGTCGAACGACTTCCTCCATAATTCGGAGTCCTTCGTCGAATTGGCCATCAGCACAAGCCATAAATGCCGAGAGTGCTTGGCTCCAGAGATTCTCTGGTGCGGACGCGATGATATCGTTTGTTAAGCGGCGCGCTTCAGCCTGAGTTGCTTCGCGGTCGTCTATCCAGCAATTCCGCAACCCGTCTAGCAGTCTGAAGGCGAGTGCAATCCGGGCCGTAAGGAAATTTGGATCGATCTCAATAGCACTCCGGAAATACGCAAGTGAAGGAGCAAGTCGACGCGGCCCGCCGCGTGCTTCCAGCGCCCTTCCCTTTTGATATAGTTCCCAGGCCCTGGTAGAGATATCCGCCCCTGTCCGGTGTTCAGCCCGGGCACCGTCGCTCAAGACGCGCTGAATGGACTCGACGATATGTCTAGCGATGCGTTCCTGCATTTCAAAATTGGCACTAGGCGGAACATCGAACCTGTCACTCCACACCACACCGCCGTCCGGAGCATGCACCGCCTGAACCGCTATTCGCAGAAGGTTGCTGCCACGCACTGTGCCCGTGAGGACATAGTCCGCGCTGCCTTCACCCTGAAACCCACGGTCGATAAGTGTATACGCACCAACAAATGCGCCGAACATAGCGGAAATTTCAGTGTCGAGGCCCTTCGCGAAGTCAGCCAGCTTTTCGTCGCCGCCAATCGCTTCCAAGGCTTGTAAGGAAAGATGCGGCACGAATTTTCGCGACGCATCCTTAAGGTTGGGCAAAGATTGTGCTTGCAACGCAGGAGTCCACGTAAACGAAGAAGAGAATTTATCATACCAGTATGCGCGTTCTTCGCTGAGCCAATATTCAAATTCAGTATCATCAATATCCATTCCTTCTAATAGTTCGTGATGTGCCGGGGGGGGGGTGCCTTGAATGTCTTTCTCGACCTGGGTGAAGTCGAGCACGATGTCGTCACCTTGAGTCGCAAGGATTGGATGCCCAATAGCGACAAAATGGCGGCGCAGATCGCTCAATTCGTGCCGCAGGCTGGCCCGGCCCAGATGCTGAGGCTTGCCGCTCCACAATCGATCCTGAAGC
>JBBKXP010000123.1:0-8240 GCA_037969545.1 Paracoccaceae bacterium
GCGATCACCGGATTACCGATCATGGCCGCGCACTGGCAGCCCTGCCGCTGCACCCGCGCCTTGGCCACATGCTCCAGTTCGCCGGAAAACAGGCGGCACCGGTGGCGGCGCTGCTGGCCGACCGTGACCCGTTGCGCGGTGCGCCGGTCGATCTGTCGTTGCGGATGTCGGCGCTCAAGGGGCGCTATGACGGTCCCGGCACGGTGCAGTTCGCGGCGTTGGAACGGATCCGGGTCGAGGCCAAACGCCTTTCCAAAGGTTTGCCAGACACGTCTCCGCTGTCGCTTGCCGAACAGGTGGCGCTGGCCTATCCCGACCGGATCGGGCTGCGCCGCCCCGGTGACGATGCCCGTTATTTGCTGACAGGTGGCAAGGGGGCAGTTATCGCGGCGGACGATCCGCTGGCCGGGCAGCGACTGATCGTGGCGACGGATCTTGACGGCGACCCCCGCGAGGCCCGGGTCAGGCAGGCCGTTGGCCTGACAGAGGGTCAGTTGCGCGGCCTTTTTGGCGATCAATTCCAATGGGTTGATATCTGCGCCTGGTCGCGGCGCGACGGCCGCGTGATGACCCGCAGGCAAGAACAGTTTGGCGCATTGGTGCTGGACGACCGGCAATGGAGCGATGCCCCGGCAGATGCTGTGGCGCGGGCGATGCTTGACGGGGTGCGCGAGAACGGTTTGCGGATCGACGGCGCGGCGGCGCGGTTTCGGGCCCGGGTCGCGTTGCTGCGGGGCGATCATCCCGACCTGCCCGATATGTCGGATGCGGGACTGTTGGAAAACCTGGAAGGGTGGCTATTGTCGCATCTGACCGGCGTGCGCAGCGCCGCCGACTGGAAAGGCTTCGACACATTGCCACCGCTCAGGGCGATGCTCACCTGGGACCAGCAACAGTTGGTTGACCGGGCGTTTCCGTCGCATTTCACGACGCCGCTCGGCCGCAGCGTGCCGATTGATTACAGCGGCGAGGCGCCCGAAATCACCCTGCGTCTGCAGGAAATGTTCGGCGTCACGGTGCATCCTGTGATCGGGCGCACGCCGTTGCGGGTGACGCTGCTTTCACCCGGCCACAAACCGGTGCAGACGACAACCGACATTCCCGGTTTCTGGGCCAATTCCTATGCCGACGTGCGGCGCGACATGCGCGGGCGGTATCCGCGTCATCCCTGGCCCGAAGATCCGACACGGGCCGAACCCACGGTCCGGGCAAAACCGCGCGGGACATGAGGCACACAATGGTGAATTGCAAAGCGATTCGGAATTTGTTAAAGTATGTCAAATACTAATAAGAAAATTGGCAGGTAGTTCTGATGCTTTCGACTTTCCGCGCGGCGATCGCCGCTATTTTTCCGCCGACAATCACCCGACCGCCCGTGCAACAGTTGGCCGCGCTTTGCCACCGGCGGGCCAAGAACGGGCGCGAAGTGCTGCTGGTTACAAGTTCGCATGGCCGCTGGATCTTGCCCAAGGGTTGGCCGATTGCGGGCATGAACGCCTCCGACGCCGCCCTGCAAGAGGCCTGGGAGGAAGGCGGGGTGCGCAAGGGCAAAGTTGATGCCACCGCCCTTGGCAGTTTTGACGGCCAGAAACGCTATGACGGCGGCGCGACCGTGCCCTGCCATACCGAGGTCTTTTCGATCGAGGTCAAGTCGATGGCAAAGAAGTTTCCCGAGGCCGACCGTCGGGAACGGATCTGGGTTGCCGCCGACAAGGCCGCCGATCTGGTGCAGGAGGACGGGCTGCGCGATATCCTGCGCGGCTTTGCAAAGAACTGAGGCAGTTCAGGTTTGCCCGGATCGCGGGGCGGACGTCGTCCTTTGATCAGGCGCGGTATTCACCAAGCATGACGCAGATCGTTTGCGGCTCAGGCACCGATGAAATCGGCCTTGCCCAATGGCACGCCGTTGTGGCGCATCAGGTTGTAGGCCGTGGTGACATGAAAATAAAAGTTCGGCAGGGCAAAGCCGGACAGATAGACCGCGCCGGGCAGCGCCAATTCGCGGGTGCGCAGTTTCAGGTTGATCACGCGGTCGTCGGCCCCGGCGAAACCTGCCTCATCCAACTCATTGATAAATTTGATCGTCTTGGCGATGCGGTCGCGCAATTCGGGCAGCGTCACCTCGGTATCAGGGTGGCTGGGCACCTCGGTCTCGGACAGACGGGCGCAGGCGCCTTTGGCATGATCGCAGGCGATCTGAACCTGCTTGGCCATCGGCAGCATATCAGGAAACAGGCGGCTGACGCCCAATACAGCAGGATCAATGCTGCGTTCGGCGCACCAGGCCTCGGCCTTGTCCAGACAGGCTGAGAGGGCGGTGAGGGAACGCACGAATGCGGGGACAGGCGATTGCATGATTGGCTCTTTCAGTTGCAGGTCAGGGTTCAAATGCCGCGCGCGGCGCTTTGCGCGATCAGTACGTCGAGTGCCTCGGCAACACCGTCCAGTGACCAGGTCAGGTCGCGCCGGATGCCGTGGCGGTCGGTAAAGTGGAATTCCATCTGACCGCCGTCGCGCAGGGCGGTGATGATCGGCGCGGCGTCGTCGCCCTGGTAAACGCAGGGTCCGCCGCGCAGGCAGGTCCGCACAGTCGGGCTCCACAGGGCGCCTGACATATCGTGGATCGCCCAGCCGTCGCGATCGAATCTGGTGCCGTGCTCGGCACCGTATTCAAACCGGGGCACGCCGTGGTCATAGGTGATAAAGACGAAATGGGCGGCAAATTGCGGTTGCGGTGAAAACACATCGACATACCGCAGATAGCAGCGTTGTTCGGGGGCGGCGGTATCGCCCCTTTCGTCGCAGATCAGATCCCACTGGCCCCACATCTGATGCAGGGTCGGGCGCCAGTCGCCGGCGGTATCCTCGGCGGCGGCAGCTTGGCCAAGGACAAGTGCAAAGCAAAGTAACAGGATGCGCATGGTGGCCTCGGTCAGGGATTGCGGACCTTTAGCACGGCCCCTGCCCGCAGCGCCATCACGCTTGTGTCAATCGCCGCTTTCGTCTTCGCGCAACCGGTAGACGCCTTCGGGCAGGTCGAGCGCCGCCTCGAGGTCGCGCAGCTGGATGAACGACAGGGTGATCTTTACGACCGCATCGGTGCGCGGGTCATATTGTTCGGCGGTGACGCAATCTTCGAACACGTTCAGGGTCACATCTTCTTGCAGGGGGATTTGCCCCTCGTCCACAAGGGTCACAACGGTCGCGTCGAAATCATGTTCGATTGTAAACATGGGACCAGCCTAACCGGCGTCATGGTCAAGCGAAAGGCATCAGGCGCGCCGGATTGCCAATTGCGTGAGCGGTGCTGCGACGGGCTGGCGGCGGGGCAAAATGCTGCTAAAGTTGCGGCAACAAGAAAACGAGCATAGCCGGACCCAAAAAATGCGCCACCTTGCCCCCTTCGTCGTCGTTCTGTTGTTGCTGGGCGCTTGCAGCGATGTGCCCATGGCACCACCGCAGCCGCCCGCCGTCGATGTGACAAAGACGGTTGCGTCGCGGCTCGAGCCACGTGCGGCGGTGCAGATGTTCATTGATGTGGTGAACACCGTCGAACCTGTGGCCGAACGCGAATGCCGGTTGCAGTCGCCGCAGCTCAACTGCGATTTCCGCATTGTGGTTGATGATACGCCGGGGTTGCCGCCGAATGCGTTCCAGACCCTTGACCAGACCGGCCGCCCGGTTTTGGCCTTTACCCTGGCGATGCTGGGCGAGGTGCGCAATGCCGATGAACTGGCGTTCGTGATGTCGCACGAGGTGGCGCATCATATTTCCGGGCATCTGGCCCGGCAACGGCAGAATGCCGATCTGGGTGCCGTAGTCTTTGGCGAATTGGCCGGCATCGCCGGGCAAAGCAGCGCCGATCAGATCCGCGTGGCGCAACAGTTGGGTGCAGCCGTCGGGGCGCGCAGCTATTCCAAGGAATTCGAGTTGGAGGCGGATGCATTGGGCACGATCATCGCAGCCCGCGCCGGATTTGATCCCGTTCACGGGGCGCAGTTCTTTTTCCGGATACCCGATCCGGGTGATCGTTTTCTTGGTAGTCACCCCGCCAATGCCGAACGGGTGGCAGTGGTGCAACGCACCGCTGCGGGACTTTAGGCGGCGTGCCTTTGTAAGGAAAACCATCTGCCTCAGGCCGCCGCCACCCCCAGCATGATCGCGGCGAAAAAGCAGGCCGAGGCTGTGAGCACGAAAGCGTGCCAGATCGGCATCGCGAATTTCAGGTCGTCCCAGTTGAAAAAGACGACACCGGCGGTGTAAAGCAGGCCACCGACGCCGATCAGAATGATCCCGGCCAACGGCAGCACTGGAAACAGCGACCAGACCAGTGCGAGACTCAACCAACCAAGGACCAGATAAAGTGCCGGCCCGAACCGCCCCGGATTCCGCCAGAAGAACAGCTTGGCGGCGGCACCCGCCAGCGCCAGCGCCCAGACGACACCTAGAACGACATAGCCAAAGACGCTCCCGATCAGCACGACGAGCGGCGTATAGGTTCCTGCGATTTTCAGGTAGATTGCCGCATGATCAATCCGGCGCAGGATCGGACGCGCCGTTTCCCAGGGGGTGAAGTGGTAAAGCGTCGAGGCGACAAAACTGAACGTCAGCAGTACGCCATAAATCGCCACCGCCGCAATCATCGCTCCCCCGGCGGTCAGCGCCGCGAAGACAATCAGCAGCACCGTCCCGGCCAACGACAGGGTCACCGCCAACCCGTGCACTGTTGCATCGGCAATCCGTTCGTTGCGGGCATAGGTCGGATACATGGTGGAAAAATAAATCGGGTTCATGACAATAAGGTTAAGCCGTTGCCGTTGCGTCGCAATGATGCCGTTACGGCACGGATTTGGCCGCAAGCGGCGATACGCCTGATCTGGCGGACGTAACAGGGGACGACGTTGCTGCGGGAGCAATTGAACAGGGTCAGGATGCGGGCGTTCTGGCCATGGGCAGGATGGCTGCACGTCTGGCGCACCGCGGGGCCGCTGCATCAATGGATCTGGGCCAATATGGCTTCGGCCCTGCTGGCATTCGGGTTGCCGCTGGGCGCGGCCGAACGCGGGATGATCCTGATGGGCGGGATCTTTGTGCTGGCGGTCGAGTGCATGAATACTGCGGTCGAACGTGTGGTCGATGACATTTCCGAAGCAAAACGTGACCGGGCGAAGCAGGCCAATGACGCCGGCAGCGCCGCTGTCGCGGTGGCCGCCATCGGGGTCGGTGTGGCCTGGGTCTGCGTGATCGTCGGGTTGATCGTTTAGGGTGCGCTCGATACAGCGACTGCTGCGCATAGTCGGCGCTTGTGCGCCACCGGCCAGCGGTTCATCGTTCCGACAGTCAATGGCAGGGGGCGATGATGGACGGGTTGACAGGACACTGGCAAACTTGGGCGCTGCTGGCGGCGGTATTTGCGGCGCTGACCGCGCTTCTGGCCAAGGTCGGGGTGGCGGATGTGAACAGCAATCTGGCGACCCTGATCCGCACCTTTGTTGTCTTGATCGCCCTGGGTGGACTGGTGCTGACTTTGGGGCAGGCACAAGGGCTTGGCGCGATCACCGGGCGGACCTGGCTGTTTTTGGGGTTGTCGGGACTTGCGACAGGGGCATCGTGGCTTTGCTATTTCCACGCCCTGCAGATCGGTCAGGCCGCACAGGTCGCCCCGGTGGACAAACTGAGCGTGGTTTTCGTGGCGGTATTGGCGGCGCTGTTCCTGGGCGAAAAGCTGAGCGTACTGGGCTGGAGCGGCGTCGGAATGATCGCCGTTGGGGCGGTCCTGGTGGCTGTGGGGTAGTTATTCGGCCGCCAGTATCCGCTCCTGCTCGGACTGCGAATGGTTGGCGTAGGTCGCCCATGTCGGTGCGTAATCTTCCGCCTGGTTGCCCCAGACTGTCCAGTTCTTGCGTGGTCCGCGCGCGAACAGTTCCAGCCGCGGCCCCCAACTGCAACGTTCAATGAAATCATACTGTTCGTCCGGCTTGCGGCTATGTTCGCGCTTGCGGGTCGAGATGATGTTTTCCTGCGACCGGGCGGGAGGAAGCGTGCGGATGTCCTTGCCGCGCACCCCGAACAGCAAAATTTCGGTCACGTTCCTGAAATAGAAGCCTACCCCGCGCCGGTCCGGCCCGCCATCCTTGCGCACCTTGTACCAGATCACGTTGCTCTTGTATTTGAAGCCCCAGCTTTGCATGACCTTCAGCCCTTCGGGCAAAAGCGCATTGGGAACCCACATGTAAAGGTGAGCGCGATCCGCCGCCACCTTGGCCACCGGAAGGGCACAGATGTCGTCCAGCTTCATCGTCGCATAGCGGTTCAGGCGCTTGTGTTCCGGGGCCATCTTGCCGGTCCGGTTCTCGAACTGCCACGGCGGATCGGCAAGGATCGTCGCAAAACGCGCGTCGCCGACATGAGTCAAAAGGTCTTGCGCTGCGTCAGACATTTCGCCTCCTAGGGCACATATAGTCGCTTCGTGATCCCGAATACCAATAGTGGACAACCGGCCGCGCCGCCACCCTCAATCCGTGGAAGCAGTTTGGACATATGGGTCGTCGAGTTACCGTAACTCGACTTTCGCCCAAGATCGTTAAAAATGTCCTGAAGCTCGTCGGACCGGGTGATGATGACTCCGACGCTGACGGCTCGCAGATCAAAGAGCAGGCGAAAGTTGTTCAGATCGCGGTCATAGAACGGATCCTTGTTGTTCCATTCGATTTCGATGGCGACCTTGTTCTTGTAGCAATCGACCTTGTGGGTCGGTGAACGAAATGTGACTCCGTCAACTGTCACGCCGGTATCAAACTGCGTTTCCTTCCAGCCAAGTTGATACAGATGCGCGTCGATAAAACTGGAAACCTGCGATTTGCTCCCGCCGCCAACCGCGATCCAGTCGCGCTTCAGGCGAAATGTCGTGAGCACTGAAATCAGATCGTCCCATTCGGCGCGAAAATCGTGCTTGAGAATGGCGCTGGCATGTTTCCATTCATGGCACTCATAGTGATCGCTGATGAACGCAGGCAGGCGCTGATGCAGCATCAGGCCAACACCCCCCACAAATCATACTCTCCCGCCTCGTCCACCTTCACCTTGGCCACATCCCCGACGGACAGCCCCTCCGTCGCCTCGTCAATGAACAGGCTGCCATCAATTTCCGGCGCGTCGGCCCAAGTCCGGCAGGTCGCGACACCGTCGGTGTCGATGTCATCGACGATCACCTCGATCACCCTGCCCACCTTGGCGGCGAGCTTGGCCTCGGAGATGCCTTGGGCCTTGGCCATGAATCGATCCCAGCGGTCCTGTTTGACCTCATCGGCCACATGATCCGGCAAGGCGTTCGACCGTGCCCCGGCGACATTTTCGTATTGAAAACAGCCGACCCGGTCCAGTTGCGCCGCGTCCAACCAGTCCAGCAGGGTCTGGAATTCCGTCTCGGTCTCGCCCGGATAGCCGACGATGAAGGTCGATCGCAGGGTGATGTCGGGGCAGACGCTGCGCCATGCCTCGATCTCGTCCAGGGTCCGCGCCGCCGCTGCGGGCCTTGCCATCCGGCGCAAAACGTCCGGGTGGGCATGCTGGAACGGGATGTCGAGATAGGGGAGCACCCCCGAGGCCGGATCGGCCATCAGTGGGATCAGGTCGCGCACATGTGGGTAAGGATAGACGTAGTGCAGCCGCACCCAGGCCCCGAGCGTCCCCAGATCGCGGGCGAGGTCCGCAATCGGCGCCTTGGCAGGGCGATCCTTCCAGTCGGTGCCGTAGGCGCTTGTGTCCTGCGAAATCACCAACAGTTCCTTCACCCCTGCGGCGACCAGCTTTTCCGCCTCGCGCAGCACCGCCGCAGCGGGGCGCGATGCCAGCCGTCCGCGCATGTCGGGGATGATGCAGAACTTGCACTTGTGGTTACAACCCTCGGCGATCTTGAGGTAGCTGTAATGCCGCGGTGTCAGGCTGACCGATTGCCCCGGCAAAAGGTCGATGAACGGATCGGGGCTGGGCGGCACCGCCAGATGCACGGCGTCCAGCACCTGTTCGTACTGGTGCGGCCCGGTCACGGCAAGAATCCGGGGGTGATGTTCGCGGATATAGTCCGGCTCGGCGCCCAGACAGCCGGTGACGATGACCCGGCCGTTCTGCTGCAACGCTTCGCCGATGGCGTCGAGGCTTTCGGCCTTGGCACTGTCCAGAAATCCGCAGGTGTTGACGATCACCGCCTCGGCCCCGGCGTAATCGGGACTGATCGCATA
>JBBKXP010000124.1:0-5765 GCA_037969545.1 Paracoccaceae bacterium
GTATTTGCAACCCCACTTACCGTTTTGAAGGACACCTTGACCTTTTCGCGCATGTCGAGCCGTTTTTCGTCTTCAATGGACTGCTGTTCAATTTCGCGAGAACGGGTTTGTATGGCAAAGTAGGCTTGGGCCGCTGCAATTTCAGGTTTTGATGGGTCGCCGTTCATAGCGATCAGGTAGCACGCTGCCCTACTGAGGAAAAAGTCTTCGCCAGACCTCCTAGCACCATTACCGACTGCCATCATGCGTTGCGTCCGCACGACATGATGTGAGGGATCAGTCCCGTTGCTGGTCATTGATGCAACTGCTCTGTCTATGACCGGAGTGAAATAAGCCCATGTTTCATAGCCGTAAACATCACGAATCTCACGGGCAAACCAGTATTCCGAACCGCTCTCACTGGTATGTCGCGCAGCTTCCAATCGCTGCATAGTGCTCTTGTATCGCGGATCTTCAGGTAAGTCCTGGACCATCTTTCAGTTTCCCTTGCCATGTATGTGACTATACGACTACCATACATGTGTTTCAGGAGTCCACAGAATGTCTGACCGTTCAATCATCGAAGTCCAAATGGTGAAAAAAATTGCCGAAGTTCAATCTCTTGAAGAGAAGCTGAAGGCTGCAAAGGTGTATGTTAAGGCGCTTGAAGATGTGCTCAAAGCTATTGAAAGGGGTGGCTCTGAACCAGTTGGGGATGGCGATGTGACGCTTCGCAAAGGCGGCTTGGTGGCTCAAGCCCGTGATGTGATACTCAAGCGCGGCACCCCAATACACATAGATGATTTGCTTGAGGCTTTAGGCCGTGACGTCACACGAGAGTCGAAGGCATCCTTGACTGGCTCTATCGCCGCGTATGTTCGGAAAGAGGAGATATTTACGAGACCGGCACCCAGCACATTCGGCCTTATCGAGTTAAAACACTTCGAGGTTGAGGCCGACGAAGTCAGCCCACCTAAGGACTTTGGATACACAACTACGTCAAACGACGACGACGAAATCCCATTCTAAACTGATCAAATATGCTTGACTAAAGGTCAGAATGAATTAAGTGTGGGGTATGAGAAAATTGGACACAAAAACCCGCGCCCTGATCATCCGCCTTCTGGTGGAGGGCAACTCCATCCGCGCCACAACGCGCATCGCTGACGTGTCAAAGAACGCCGTCACAAAGCTGCTAGAGGATGCAGGAAAAGTTTGCGCCGCATACCATGACGCGAACGTGCGCGGCGTTGCTGCCAAGCATGTTCAGGTCGATGAAATCTGGTCGTTTTGCTATGCCAAAGCCCGCAACGTCGAAACCGCCAAATCCGCTCCGGCTGACGTTGGCGACATCTGGACCTGGACTGCGATGGACCGGGATAGCAAGTTGATGATCTCTAACACTGTGGGCGACCGTTCGCAGGCAACGGCGCGTGAGTTCGTGTTCGATCTGGCGTCCCGCCTTGCTAATCGTATTCAACTGACCACAGACGGCCACGGTGGCTACCTCAAGGCGGTCACAGACGCATTCTCGGGCGACGTGGACTACGCAATGCTGATCAAGCAATACGGCGATCTGACGGGCCAGAAGGGCCACGAGCGCAAGTATTCCCCGGCTGAATGCACGGGCGCAAAGAAAGAGGCGATCTTCGGTAAGCCCGACATGGATCAAGTCGGCACAAGCCATGTCGAGCGTCAGAACTTGACAATGCGGATGGGGATGCGCCGCTTCACGCGCCTGACAAATGCTTTCAGCAAGAAGGCAGAGAACCACGCTTATGCTGTTGCTCTGCACTTCATGCACTACAACTATTGCCGCATCCACACGACGCTGCGCATCACACCGGCAATGGCGGCTAACTTGGTCGCATCGTCCTGGTCGGTTGACGATATTGTGGCGCTGGTCGAAAAGGCAGAGACAGCCGCCGCGCCCAAGGTGCGCGGACCCTATAAGCCACGTGTGAAAAAAGATATTTCAAACTGACCCACTACCGATTTGACAGCACACCTTGTCAGTCGGCCCCCGGAGGCATATTTTGCATCAAGGGGCAGGTCGTCTGCCCTGTTCCGCCAGATCATCGCCCCGACACAACGCCGGGCAACCCTGACCTTTCTGAACCTCTGTCAACGGCGATGCGCCAGACCAGTGAAAGGGTCACGATCATGAGCAAAGGCAACAATCAAAAAGGCAATAAAGAAGCCAAGAAACCGAAGAAGGAACAGCCCAAAGTGCTGGCCACGGCCAACACGATGGCGGGCAAGGACAAAGTCAATCTGGGCGGCAAGGGCAAATAAGACTGCTACCTGACCCCGATTTCAGCCAAGGCCGAGCTGAGGGCATGCGGCAGATCGTCGTCGCCTTTACGGGCCTTGGCCAGATCGCGGGGGGCCTCTGACGGCGGCAGATACCGCCAGCCCTGAAAGGCACGTTTCGGCGTCGCCTCGACCAGATGCAAGTCCGGGTCCAGCACGATGGCGCAACGCCGGATGCCGTCGCCACCCACCGCCTCGTCCAGCCGCAGAATGGTCTGGCGGCACTGGATCATGCCCTTGATCACCCAATAGATACTGCCGCCGTTCAGCACCGCATCGGCACGTTTCGGCCACATCCGGGTGATGTGACGGGGCAGGCCGTCAGCGGTCTGGGCGCGTCGGGTCTGGTGCCAGGCGGCGAGGTCGGCGACAGATTCAGTGCCGACACTCAGTTTCACAAGATGCGTTGTGTTCGCCAATTGTTCGCCCCAGATGTTGTGTGGTAAGATAATACTCCGATGTCGATTCTGCCAGCAGATCGAACATCAGGGCCTGTTAACCACCCAACTGGATCAGTAGGATTGATTCGCGGCATAGCTCAATTGGAAGAGCACCACGCTTCTAGGTCTGTATCCTCGCAAGATATCGATACAGTGTGGAGGTTGCAGGTTCAACTCCCGCTGCCGCGACCATTATCGATTTGGAGAAGACGCCCATGACCCGTTTCGCCGCCCCGATTGCCGAACAGATCTGGGATATGAAGTATCGCTTCAAGGCGGCAGATGGCACGCCCGCAGATGCATCGGTCGAGGACACGTGGCGGCGCATCGCCGGTGCCGTCGCGGCCCCGGAAAAGGATCCCGCCGCGTGGGAGGGCAAGTTCTACACCGCTCTCGAGGATTTCAAATTCCTCCCCGCCGGGCGCATTACTGCAGGTGCTGGCACAGCCCGCGCGGTCACTCTGTTCAACTGCTTTGTCATGGGCACGATTCCCGACACCATGGCGGGCATCTTTGAGGGGTTGAAAGAGGCCGCGCTGACGATGCAACAGGGCGGCGGCATCGGCTATGATTTCAGCACCCTGCGGCCCAAGGGCGCGCTGGTCAAAGGCGTCGCCGCCGATGCCTCCGGCCCGCTGTCGTTCATGGATGTCTGGGACGCGATGTGCCGCACGATCATGTCAGCGGGGTCGCGGCGGGGTGCCATGATGGCGACGATGCGCTGCGACCACCCCGATGTGGAACAGTTCATCACCGCCAAATCTGACCCCGCCCGCCTGCGCATGTTCAACATGTCGGTGCTGGTGACAGACCCGTTCATGGCAGCGGTCAAGGCGGACGGGCCGTGGGACCTGACCTTTGGCGGCATGGTTTACAGAACGGTGCAAGCCCGCGACCTGTGGGACAGCATCATGCGGTCGACTTATGACCATGCCGAACCGGGCGTCATCTTTATCGACCGGATCAATCAGGCTAACAACCTGTCCTATTGCGAGACGATCGCGGCAACCAACCCCTGCGGCGAACAGCCCCTGCCGCCCTATGGCGCCTGCCTGCTGGGGTCAGTCAACCTCGCCCGAATGGTCAAAGACCCCTTTGGCAAGAACGCCGGACTGGACAAGGCCGCACTGGCCGATCTGGTCGCCGTCGCCGTGCGGATGATGGACAATGTAGTGGACGTGTCGCAGTTCCCGCTGCCTCAGCAAAAGGCCGAGGCGCTGGCCAAACGCCGGATCGGGCTGGGCGTCACCGGGCTGGCCGATGCCCTGCTGATGGTCGGGCTGCGCTATGGGTCAGAGGAAGCGGCGCGTCAGACGGGGGATTGGCTGCACGCGATCGCCCGCGCCGCCTATCTGGCCTCGGTCGATCTGGCCAAGGAAAAGGGCGCGTTCCCGCTGTTCGACGCTGACAAGTTTCTGGCGTCCGGGACAATGAAGCACATGGATAGTGATGTGAGGGATTCAATCCGTCAAAATGGCATACGCAATGCCCTGTTGACCAGCATCGCCCCGACCGGCACGATCAGCCTTTATGCCGGAAACGTCTCCAGCGGCATCGAACCCGTTTTCGCCTATGCCTATACCCGCAAGGTCCTGCAAAAGGACGGCACCAGGACCGAGGAGGAGGTCGTCGACTACGCCGTCCAGATGTGGCGCGACCTGCATGGCGACAAACCCCTGCCGGACCATTTCGTGAATGCCCAGACGCTTGCGCCGCTCGATCATGTGCGGATGCAGGCGGCAGCGCAGACATGGGTCGACAGCAGCATTTCCAAGACGATCAACTGCTCCGTCGACATCGCCTTTGACGATTTCAAAGAGGTTTACATGGCGGCCTGGGATCAAGGCTGCAAAGGCTGCACGACCTACCGGCCCAACGATGTGACCGGGTCGGTGCTGTCGGTCAGCGATGAAATGCTTAAAATCAATACGTCAGGCAAACGCATCAGGGCCGCAATGAAATCGGCAGGTTTTGTGACCGCTGCAGATTTGGCGTCAGCAACCGGTCTGACAAACGGCTATCTCAGTGAATTGATCAATGAGAAAAAGAAGCCCGGTCGAGATGGCGCTGCGAAGTTGTCTAAAGCTTTGAATGTTTCGGCGGGATGGCTTTTGTTCGGAGTGGACGACCAATCCGAAGAAATAGTGAAAGATGCCAACGACGGCGAGGTCATCTATATGTCCGAACCTCTCGCCCGACCCAACGAACTTGAGGGCGCGACCTACAAGCTGAAATGGCCCGACAGCGAACATGCGATCTATATCACCATCAACGATCTGGTGATCGCCGGGCACCGCCGCCCGTTCGAGGTGTTCATCAACTCCAAGAACATGGAGCATTTCGCCTGGACCGTGGCGCTGACCCGGATGATCTCGGCGGTGTTCCGGCGCGGCGGCGATGTGTCGTTCGTGGTCGAGGAATTGAAAGCGGTGTTCGACCCGCGCGGCGGGGCGTGGATGGGGGGTAAATACGTGCCCTCGATCCTTGCGGCTATCGGCGGCGTGATTGAACGGCATATGGTGAACACGGGGTTTCTGGCGGGCGAAGGGCTGGGCTTGAAATCCGACCCGCGGGCCGCGGCCGTGATGGTGCACGGTGGCCGCGGCCCGGCCTGCTCCAGTTGCGGACAAAACACGCTGCAAATGGTCGAGGGGTGCATGACCTGTGCGTCATGCGGACATTCGAAGTGCGGGTGAGAGACCTGGACGGCCAACCAAGACTCCGCCGCTGGTTTGGCGTCCGGCCTAATATCACTGGCGCAAAAACTCCACCAACCCCCTGAGCGCCTTTTTTCGCCCCAGTGCATGCGGCGTCACTGCCACGTAATCGGACGCCATCGGCAGGGACACGTCGCCCACGACCTCTAACCGTCCCGCCGCGATCTCGGCCCCGGCCAGCCTTTCCGGGCCCAACGCCACGCCCAGTCCGGCCCTTGCCGCTGCCAGCGCCAGACTTGACCGCCCGACCCGCAAACCCGCCCCCGGATCGGCCAGCCGGTCCAGCCGCGCCCGTGCCATGTAGGCCGCCCAGGAC
>JBBKXP010000125.1:0-3822 GCA_037969545.1 Paracoccaceae bacterium
TCACGCGGATCTTTGCGTCGCCCGTTTCACTCCTCAATAAAGGCTGGCTCAGCTCTGCGCCGGTTCATCGAAGACGTCTTGTCGCGGCGGCATCGAATGCAGCCGAATTCCAAACGCAGTATTCATTCCGGGCGCCAATGAACGACCAAATCGATCGAGTCGTGGGAAAGCCTGGTCATTTCGGCAACAGCAGCGCTAGCTTGATTCGCTGTGGTGACCTCTTCAAAAACTCACCAGCCAACTCTACGAGATCGAGTTCGTATCTCTTTTCGAAGGTCCGTTCGCCGAGTCGGTGCTGTTCCGCGTGATGGTCGGCGCACAGACTGATAACCCAGCAGTCAGAGGGCTTGAGCGCTGTCCCACCGTCGGTGCCGCGGCGTACGTGAGCGCATTCGATGGGTAGTCCTCTGCAGCGTGGGACAGAGCAATGGTGTTTTCTTACCCAAGCTCGATGCGCGGGACATGACCGCGCACCGATTGGCCGCGCTGAAATAGCGACCTTTTGGGGAAAGCGACACTTAGCCACTGATAGCCTCATCGGTCTTCACCTGGGGCGTGCGCGGCACGGCATCAGCTTTTCCCTCGTGGTGGGAACGAACGCGCACCGCCAACTCGTTCGTGCGCACCGCGAACGCTTCGCCGATTTTGGCGTAAAGTTCGGAACGTTCCCTGCTAACCGAGGTTAGAAGCGTCGCGTTCCGGGTTCGCACGCGTTCCAGTGCATCTCCAGTCTCGCAAATTCCAATCATCCCGATGATATCTTCAACCCACGTCGGCCAGCCTTGAACAGGTTCAGCGGCGTGCGCAGAGGAACGGAATCGATGGCTGCAGGCATCCGGCTCGTCTGCGCCGCCGATCGGAATGCAAAACGTTTGCAGCATTGCGCTCTTGAAAGCAGCCGAGGACGCTTTCGCAGTTGCTTTGTCTGACGGATCGACAGCCTCTCCCGATGCCCTGACCGTGTGTCGCGATCCGTCTCGAGAACTGACGAGGTCAAAAGCGACAATTAAATGGACGCTCATCAGGACGGTCTGCGCTTCGCTAAAGCGTTCGACGGCTTCGCGCCTGATCACCCTCGGAAGAACACACAGTCGGTGCTTGGACAGCAGGGGGGCAAGGCGTTCAAGGACATCGTCGATCGATCGGTACTGATAATCGTCCTTGAGGTTGGTGCGAGACTTCGCGATACCCGTCCTGGAGAGGGCTTCCGTGATCGCGGTTATTGCCCGGTAAACGTGCGGGGCCGTGATCTGCCGGCTCACAACGCCAGCTCCCGAATGCTTATTGCACCCGACTTGCTTCGCTTGGCTTCGATTCCATGTCCAAAGGCCCGTGATACGTCTGGCTCGACGAGTTGCTTGATCTGGCCGCAAGCGGCCGCGTGAATCTTGGCGGCAACTTTATTTTCGCCCCAGTCAGCAGCGGCAGCTGCCCAAAGATTGTTTCCCTCAAGGCAAACCTCTCGGACTCCCACTGGCCTGGGAGGGGCGGGTGGTGCGAAGGGCACAGGCTCACGCCCGGTTTGAACACAGTCCCAGAAGTCGAGCTCCGCATCCAGCAACTCCAGTTGATAAATCCAGTCTGATGCAACTTCGAAAATCTCGAATTTGTGATTCCCGAAAATGACGGAGAGCACCGCAAAGTCGGATTTTGCTACAGCCATGTTGTGCTGCAGCTGGGGCATGTATCGCTCGAGAACTTCGTCGGATTTCGTGAAGGCGCCGGTGTGCTTTGCCTCCCAGACCGCGCCCCGATCGGCGATGAAGCCGTCGAGGCTACAACGCCTCCAGTCATGTGTCTCGCATCTCAGCGACTCGTCTGGGCACGAGACTGACTGGTTCGTCACGCGCTCAAACCATTGCCGATTGAAGTCTTCAGTCCAAGTGCCCATCATGACGGGAAGCACGTTGGTCAGATCCTCGGGCGATTGCTCGCCGCGCTTCTCTCGCCACAAGGCAATGATTAAGTCGCTGTTTCCCGACAGGATGACGTTGGCATCGCTTCCTCCGATGCCTGACCTCCGATTAGCGATGCGTCGTCTCGACAGTCCGACATCGACCAGGCTCGGCCAATTGACCTGGCGTTCCTCCTCTACCGCCGCGGAGCCAGAGTCACCGATTTCGATACCGTCGGGAACCTGTGCCCGGATTAGCGAAAATTCTTTCAACATGTCGTACCTTCTCTTGAGAGTAACTTTGAAGGCGGTCCGCGGAATGGCCAGCGCCGTTCCGAGTCTCGCAAGGGCACGTTGCTCGGCCTCGCGGACGATTGGAAGTCCCTTTGAGTAATCATTCGACCTCATTTCCGTAGAATCTTGGAATTTCGAGTAGAAAATTAGCCCTATGCCTACTGAATCCGCCAATTTCTTTCAGACTCCAAGGCGAGAATAATCTGGATTGGGCCGTTTCTTTCTCGAGGTTAGAAGGTAAACCCTATACGGACATCCATCTCGAGCCGCTCCCCGCAACGGAATATGTTGCAGGTGCCATTCCGGACTGCCTAAGTCACCGGCATGTCGAGCGGAAAAACGGTCCTCGTTACAGGGGGCGCAGGCTATATCGGGTCGCATGCCTGCAAGGCGCTGGCCGCCGCTGGATATACGCCGATCACTTTCGATGACTTGTCGACCGGCCATGCCGAAGCGATTCTGTGGGGCCCCAAGGTCATTGCGAGTACCTTGAATCGCGACGCGCTGCGGGAAACTATTAAGGCTCATCCACCGAACGCCGTCATGCATTTTGCGGCAAAGTCGCTCGTCGGTGAGTCAAGCTTGGACCCGGAGAGTTACTACCTGGGCAACGTCGTCGGGACCCTCACGTTGCTGGAGGTGATGCGCGAGACCGGTCTCGACACAATAGTTTTTTCGAGCACCGCAGCTGTCTACGGGCTGCCCTCTTCAGTGCCTATCGTCGAGACCGATCCAAAGGTGCCGATCAGTCCATATGGCCGGACCAAGCTGACTTCGGAGCAAATGATCGAGGATTTTTCCGCATACGGATTGAAGTCGGTGCGGCTTCGCTATTTCAATGCCGCCGGGGCTGACCTCGACAATCAGATCGGCGAGCGTCACGATCCCGAGACCCACCTGATTCCGAACGCCTTTCGAGCGATCGTTGACCCTCAGACAAAGCTGACCCTTTTCGGAACGGACTACCCAACCGAGGACGGCACCTGTGTCCGCGACTACATCCACGTGACTGACCTTGCCGAGGCTCACGTCCGGGCGCTGGAGTGGATCGAGACAGGGAAGGGGTCTCACGCGTTCAACCTGGGCACCGGCAAGGGGGTCAGCGTGCGCGAGATTCTCGAAGCAATCACGCGGGTCACGGGACACAACGTTCCCGTAGTCCTGGGCCAAAGGCGAGCCGGCGATCCTCCGGTCCTTGTCAGCGATGCCCAAAAGGCCAGCCGGGACCTTGCATGGTCTCCTCAGTACAGCGACCTGGAGACGATCGTTCAAACCGCCTGGGACTGGCATCAGAACCCTGACCAGCACCGTTGGGAAAGAGTGCCCGAAGCGGAGGGTATTTTCCGAGACGGCTGCGCTAGGCTCAGCAATCGTAGAATGTAATTCTAATAATCATGTATCTCTAAAACAAATGTGTTCAATACCTTGATGCCGTTGTTGTTGGGCACGGGATTACGGGGATAAGTTTACAGAATTCATTTTGATCAAAGTCATTCGCAAGCACGAAGATGATGAAACGTTGGTCTGTAACTTCAATAAAAATGGGGCGTATCGCGCTAGAAGCTGGGATAATTTAACTCCCGCTGTTCAAAAGCGGAGCTGGCGCGGGCTGGAAATTGGGGCTCTGTTCTTGA
>JBBKXP010000126.1:0-2513 GCA_037969545.1 Paracoccaceae bacterium
CATGGGCTGGGATGTACCGATCGTTTCGCACTGGGGTCCGTCCGGTGGCCGTTTCACCGAACTGGCCGGCCCAAGCGGCTCGCGCGTTCATTTCATCCAGACGTTCATTTTCACAGACAACCAGTCTGACAAAGCAGTCGACCTGATGTCGAAGCTGAAGGCCAAGTACCCTGACATCAAGGGAATCGAAGACGTTACGCCATCCACGGGAGTCGCTAATGCCTATGACTCAATGCACCTGTTGGCGAAGGCAATCGAGCAGGCCGGCACGACGGACGGAACTGCGGTTCGTGACGCGCTGGAAAACATCGATGTCTACGAGGGGCTGATCAAAACCTATGAGAAACCGTTCTCGGCGGAAAATCACGACGCGATCAATCCCGAAGACTACATCTTCGTTAACTTTGTCGATGGCAAGATACTGCCGCTAGACGACTGATTGCGGCACTCGCCCTATCACCTGCGCTGCCGTCATGGCGGCGCGGGACTTGCCATTCAGTCCCCGCACCCGCCCCGAACGTGATGGCGTTTTGCCAACCTGCAACAGCGACTTGAGGACTTCATATGCTTCTGACTTCTGCACTGTTTTCGGGCCTCGGTCTTGGCGCGATGTACGGGCTGATCGCATTGGGTTTCCATGTGACCTATTCGGTCTCCAATACTGTAAATTTTGCGCAGGGCAGTGCCGTGATGCTGGGCGCTGTGCTGGGCTACACCTTCATGGTGACGCTTGGATGGCCGATCTGGATTGCTGTGCCAATGGCGCTGGCGGGCTGCGCCCTGCTTGGTCTTGTCGTCGAACGCGCATTGGTGCGGCCCTTCGCCGAACGAGGTTCGGATTCCTGGCTGATGGCCACCGTCGCCGGCGGCATATTGATCGACAACACGGTCCTGTTCACGTTCGGCAAAGAACCACGCAGCCTGCCTTCACCGCTGGCCTCCGATCCGGTTCAGGTCTTGGGTGCCGGGGTATATCCCCTTCAGCTCATCATTCCCGTAATAGGAATTGCGATCGCCATCGCCCTTCAATTTGTCTTCCGCAGGACTCATGTCGGAAAGTCCCTGCTGGCTGTCGTCCAGAACCGCGACTCTGCGCAACTTATGGGGATCAATGCGCGCACGGTTGTCGCGGCCTCCTTTGCAATCGCCGCGGTCTTGGCTGGCATCGCCGGGCTGCTGATCGCACCACTGTTCTCGGTGCACTCCGACATGGGAACGCTGTTTGGGCTCAAGGCATTCGCGGTCGCCATTCTTGGCGGAATCACCTCGGCCCCCGGTGTGGTGATCGCCGGCCTAATCTATGGCGTGATTGAGGCGCTGGTCACGGCCTATCTGGGATCAACCTATACGCAGATCGTCGTGTTCTCGGTCATCATCGTGGCCCTGACGCTCATGCCCAACGGCTTGCTTGGCCGGGCTGCAGTCAACAAGGTTTGAGGGTCTGACAATGCAGAACGGATTTGTATCGCAACTGGCCCTGTCACTGACCATCATCGTACTCACGATAATGGGTTGCGCCTTCATATGGTTTGTTG
Organism: Paracoccaceae bacterium; assembly: GCA_037969545.1. Lineage (GTDB taxonomy): Bacteria > Pseudomonadota > Alphaproteobacteria > Rhodobacterales > Rhodobacteraceae > JBBKXP01. Next base: position 1,536 of record JBBKXP010000126.1, read on the forward strand.
GCGGCTATTTCGCGTTTGTCGCTGCACTTGTCGCAATCACAACAGTCGCGTGTGTAGGCCTGAACGTGCTGGTAGGTCTTACCGGACAGATATCTCTTGGCCATGTCGGTTTCTATGCACTTGGGGCCTATTGCGTCGGCATACTAACACTGTTCGGGATCGACTACTGGATCGCTTTTCTGGCTGCAGGTGTTCTCACCGGCGTTATCGGGGGCCTGCTGGCCCTGCCCGCGATGCGGGTCACCGGGCCATATCTGGCAATGCTTACCATCGCCTTCGGTTTCATCGTCGAACATAGCCTTGTCGAGGCGCGCGGCCTGACCGGCGGACAGAATGGCCTTATGGGCTTTTCGGGTCCGCATATCGGCGATTTCGCTTTTGGCGAGATTGAGATCGGCATGTTTGCCGTCGTTCTGGCTGGTATCGCGATGCTTTTCTTCCAGCGCCTGCTCTATAGCGGTTGGGGGCGCGCGATGCTCGCGGTTCGTGACAGCGAAATCGCCGCACGCTCGACCGGGCTTTCGCCGGTTCACGTCAAAACCATGGCTTTCGCCATTTCAGCGGCTCTGACCGGTCTGGCCGGGGGGATTCTGGCACCGCTCATCATGTTCATTGCCCCAAGTTCGTTCCACTTCTCGCAATCGATCCTGTTTCTTTTCGCCGTGGTCGTCGGTGGTGCCGGTTGGACCCTTGGCCCCCTGGTAGGGGCGATCATAACGGTCATGTTGCCGGAACTTCTTGCCGGCCTTGCCGAATACCGGCTTTTGTTCTTCGGCGCGACGTTGATCATTGTCTTATGGTTAGCCCCTTCTGGTGTGATCGGCGGTTTGGCCAACCTGCTTAACCGTGGCCGGGAACCAAAGGCTGTCCCTCCATCGAAGGGCGATGCAGAAGGGTTCATAAGGTACAAAAAAGAGAAGCAAACCCTGGTCGCGGATCGTGTCGGCATCTCGTTTGGCGGGGTTCATGCCGTCGCAG
>JBBKXP010000127.1:0-3055 GCA_037969545.1 Paracoccaceae bacterium
CCTCCACGTCGATCAGCCATCCAAACTGGAAGAACCGCGATCCGATGGCGGATGGCCTGTCGATCTTTGACTTTGCTGATTTCAGCAAAGGACGAAAATCATGAATATCGCCGACGTCACCAAAACCGCCTTTGCGATGCCCCTGACCAACCCGTCATTTCCAAGGGGGCCCTACCGGTTCGTCAACCGCGAATATGCGATCATCACTTACCGCACCGACCCTGACGCGCTGCGCTGGGTGGTCCCCGAACCGCTGCAGATCACCGACCCCGTGGTCAAGTTCGAGTTCATCCGGATGCCCGACAGCACGGGGTTCGGCGACTACACCGAATCCGGTCAGGTGATCCCGGTCAGTTTCAATGGCCAGCATGGCGGTTACGTCCACTCCATGTATCTGAACGACGAAGCGCCGATTGCCGGCGGCCGCGAGATTTGGGGCTTTCCAAAGAAATTAGCCGAACCGGCCCTGCGCGTCGAAAAGGAAACCCTGGTCGGCACGCTCGACATGGGATCCGTCCGGGTCGCCACCGGGACGATGGGCTACAAGCATCGCACGCTGGCGGCCGCAGACGTGATGCCGGCGCTTCTTGCGCCCAGCTATCTGCTCAAGATCATTCCGCACGTCGACTGCACGCCGCGGATCTGCGAACTGGTCCGGTATTACCTGACTGACGTGACGGTCAAGGGGGCGTGGTCCGGCCCGGCCGCGCTTGACCTGCATCAACACGCATTTGCCCCGGTCGCCGATTTGCCGGTTCTTCAAGTTCTGTCTTCCGTTCACATCCTCGCCGATCTGACCCTTGGTCTGGGCGAGGTCATTCACGACTACCTGGCATAGGAGCGCCCTCAAATGACACTCAAGAACAAGACTTGCATCGTTACCGGCGCCGCCAGCGGCATCGGCCTTGCCATCGCCAAACGCTATGTGGCCGAGGGCGCCAACGTGGTCATCGCCGACCTGAAGGGGGACGAAGCCAATAAGGTCGCTGCCGACCTGAACCACAACGCCTTTGGCCATGCCATCGGTGTGGCGATGGACGTCACTGACGAGGACGCGGTCAACGCAGGCGTCGCGAAGACCGTCGCGACCTTTGGCGGAGTTGACGTGCTGGTGTCCAACGCGGGCATCCAGATCGTCTACCCGATCGAGGAATTCCCCTTTGCCGATTGGCAAAAGATGCTTGCCATCCACCTCAACGGCGCGTTTCTGACGACCAAGGCCTGCCTGCCGCACATGTACAAGGCCGGTTCGGGCAGCGTGATCTACATGGGGTCGGTCCACTCGAAAGAGGCATCGCCGCTGAAATCGGCCTATGTCACGGCCAAGCACGGGCTGATCGGTCTGTGTCAAACGCTGGCCAAGGAAGGCGCCAAGCACGGGGTTCGGGCCAACGTCATCTGTCCCGGTTTCGTGCGCACCCCGCTGGTCGACAAACAGATCCCCGAACAGGCCAAACTGCTGGGCATTTCCGAACAGGAGGTGATCGACAAGGTGATGCTGGGCGAAACCGTCGACCAGACCTTTACCACGGTCGAGGATATCGCCGATCTGGCCTATCTGTTCGCCGCCTTCCGCAGCAACGCCCTGACTGGCCAGTCGCTCGTCGCCAGTCATGGCTGGTACATGAATTGACCCGGCCCTCGCTCGTCCCGGGGTCTTGGCTGACAACAAGACCGGAAAGTCACGACCGGTGAGGTCTTGTTTGTCAATCAGATCCTTGCGCTGGTGGCCTGCGAAACCGGGCAGGGCCAACTGGACCAAGCTGATCAGACACCCTGAATCCCATCCAACGACATGGTCGCATTTGCAATGGTGTTGGTTGTCCTGTTGATGCAGCGGCGGCCAAAGTCGGGGCGCATTGTCGTTGGGACATTGCGAAAAGGCACCTTATGATCGACCAGACAGAAAAAGGGCGCCGGCCATGAAAATCCTGCTTGCCGAAGACGATCTGAAAACGTCGGAATTTATCCGAAAGGGGCTTACCCAGGCGGGACACAGCGTCGACGTGGCGGCCGACGGCCGCGATGCCCTGTCGTTCTGTCTGTACAACGCGTTCGATGTGGTCATCCTGGACCGGATGATGCCGGGGATGGATGGCCTGTCGGTCGTCAAGGCACTGCGATCGGCCGGGCGCAAGATGCCGGTCCTGTTCCTGACCGCCAGATCCGCTGTCAATGACCGGGTCGAGGGCCTGACCGCCGGGGCCGACGACTATCTTGTCAAACCTTTCCAGTTTTCCGAACTCGAGGCGCGAATTGCCGCCCTTGCCCGCCGCCCCGCCGTAGTCGAGGAAACCACGAAACTGTCGGTGCATGACCTTGATCTTGACCTGTTGTCGCGCACCGCCCACCGGGCCGGGCAAAAGATCACTTTGCTGGCCAAGGAATTCGCGATCCTCGAGGTGCTGATGCGCAATCCGGGGCGGATCATGACACGGACCATGCTGTTGGAAAAAGTCTGGGATTTCAGTTTCGATCCGCAGACATCTGTCGTTGAGACCCACATCAGCCGGCTTCGTTCCAAGATCGACAAACCGTTCGACGTGGCCCTGATCCAGAACGTGCGCAACGCGGGATACACCATCAGTGCGCCTGCCTAGACCGACGTCTGCCCGCGCCGCCCGACTGGCGGCACGGCTGGTGCCGATCGGCATCTTGCTGGTGCTGCTGGCCGGGGCGGGGCTCATCTGGACGGTCCGCAGCAGTCTGATCAGCACGATCATGGCCGAGATGGTCAATACCGCAACGGTTCTCGAAACTGACAGTGAGCTCGTCGGCCGGGCAGAGACGGTGCAGGCCATTCACGATCTGTCACTGCGCACCGGCAGGGCGACCCTGGTCTATGGTCTGTTTGATGAAACCGGGCGCCACCTTGCGGGCCGGCTTTCCCGCCTGCCCCCGATCCCGGCGAACAGGATCACCCGGATCAACGATATCGAAGACACCGAGAACTCGTACTTCATGGTCCGCCGAGACTTGCCCTTTGCGGTCCTTCTGATCGCCAGATCGACCGCATCCGTCGACCGGATTACGCTGCTTTTGCTGGTGCTGATCC
>JBBKXP010000128.1:0-7903 GCA_037969545.1 Paracoccaceae bacterium
CATATAGGCGCTGTTCGCGAAGTTGGGCGGTCGGTTATATCTGGAGATCACTTTGACAAGGTAGAACTGCTCGAATTTCCCGGCGTCGTGAAGGAACTCCTGCCGAATGCGACGTTTCGGGTCGAGCTGGAAAACGGCCATGAGATCATCGCGCATACGGCAGGCAAGATGCGCAAGAACCGCATCAGGGTTCTGGCTGGCGACAAGGTGCAGGTCGAGATGACACCCTACGATCTGACCAAGGGTCGGATCAATTACCGCTTCAAGTGAGCGCAAACCCGGTTGATCCGGGTCTGCGCCTGATCCTCGGATCCGGATCGCCACGCAGGCTTGAACTGTTGGCGCAGATTGGTGTCGTTCCATTTGCGGTGCGCCCGCCCGACATCGACGAGGCCGTGCGCAAGGGCGAATTGCCCCGCGATTACGTCCGTCGGATCGCTGCCGAAAAACTGGCGGCGGTACAGGCCGACCCGGGCGATGTGGTACTTTGCGCCGATACCACTGTTGCGCTGGGACGGCGGATCGTGGGCAAACCCGCCGATGCCGGACAGGCGGCGCAGTTTCTACACCTGCTGTCGGGGCGCAGACACCGGGTGATAACGGCCATTGCGGTGAAGAGCGCGGACCGGGTTTGGTGCAAGGACGTGACCACAACCGTATCGTTCAAACGACTGTCCGACCCCGAAATCAACGCCTACCTTGCCTCGGATGATTGGCGTGGCAAGGCAGGTGGCTATGCCATCCAGGGCCCGGCCGGGGCCTTTATCCCTGCCATCAACGGATCGTTCACTGGCGTCGTCGGTTTGCCCTTGGCCGAAACGGCGGGCCTGTTGATCGCCGCCGGATACAAGGTTTACGGAGGCAGCACATGAAAGGCTGGACCATCCTGCTTGATCATATCGGGGGCCGCGAGGCGGCAGTGATGCTGGCCGAGGGCCGGCTTGACGATCTGCTCATCGACGACCCCGACAGCCCCCGCCCGGGCGCGATTTTTCGCGCAATTTGCGACCGGCCTTTGAAAGGGCAGGGCGGCATGATGCTGCGGCTGCCGGACGGCGAGGCCGCGTTTCTGCGTCAGGCAAAGGGTCTTCGCCCCGGCCAGGCCATGCTGGTGCAGGTCACCGGCTACACCGAAGGTGGCAAGGCGGTACCAGTCACCGACCGGGTGCTGTTCAAAAGCCGTTATGCCATCGTCACCCCCGGCGCACCGGGAATCAACCTTAGCCGGGCGATCACAGACGACGCTGAACGCGACCGGCTGCTGGGCATCGCAGCGGGCGTCGAAACTGGCGAATTCGGGCTGATCCTGCGGTCGTCCTGCGCTGGTGCGGCTACCGACGAGATCGCCGACGACATTGCCGCGATGGCCGATCTGGCCTTTGCCGTGCTGGCCGATGCGACTGGCACCGACCCCGAGGCACTGACCGAAGGCGATGGGCCGCATAGCCTTGCCTGGCGCGAGTGGACCGGGAGAGCCGACGTCGTGACCGACCCCGGCTGTTTCGCGGCCCAGGGTGTGCTGGACCAGATCGCGGCCCTATCCAATCCACTGGTCGATCTGGGCCCGGATCAAGGCGGCGGCACGATGTATGTCGAACCGACCCGCGCGCTGATCGCGGTCGACGTGAACACCGGCGGCGACACCTCGCCCGCCGCAGCACTCAAAGCTAATCTGGCGGCCTGCCGCGCCTTGCCCCGCGCATTGCGACTGCGCGGCCTTGGCGGCCAGATCAGCGTCGATTTCGCGCCGATGTCCAAGGCGCACCGCAGGCAGGTCGAACAATCGCTACGGGCCTGTTTCAAGACGGACGGGATCGAAACGTCGCTGGTCGGCTGGACTCCGATGGGGCTGTTCGAATTGCAGCGAAAACGCGAACGCATGCCATTGGCAAGCATGATCAAGGGGTTGAACCTGTGAGCTGTCCAATCTGCAAACGGCCCGAAAGCGACAAATTCCGCCCCTTTTGCAGTAAACGCTGCGCCGATGTTGACCTTGGAAAATGGCTGACCGGGTCATATGCCATCCCTGCGAACGACCCCGAAGATGCCGAGGAATTGGCCGATCAGATCGAACGCTCCAACGAAAAACCGCATTGAGCTGCGGCACGCCAAAAGGCACTGGACACCCCCCCAAGGCACGTCTAAAAGCCCGATACCCGACGGCAGGCCAGCGCGCCCCGTCCCGGTGCCTGGGTAGCTCAGGGGTAGAGCAGTGGATTGAAAATCCTCGTGTCGGTGGTTCGATTCCGCCCCTAGGCACCACTTTCATCGCGAATTTTGTCGGTCTATCCGGCGATCCGGCCCGCCATGATCGCGATGGCCTTTTGGTATACGCCAGCGGCGTTCCATTCCTGAATCACACGGAAATTCGGTTGGCCCTCTTGATAACCTTGCCCCGATTGCCAGCCCTTCTGCGCCAGAAAGTTCGCAGTCGAGGCCAGAGCATCGGAAATATTGATCAGATCGATCAGCCCGTTGCCATCCGCGTCGACGCCATACTGCATGATGTTACCCGGCAGGAACTGGGTGTGGCCGACCTCGCCGTGCATGGCGCCGATGGTAGTGGCCGACAGCGCCCCGGCATCGACCAGCTTCAGGGCGGCCATCGCGTGAAAGCTGAAGAAATCGGTGCGCCTGCAATCGAAGGCGAGAGTTGCGATCGCTGAAATCACATTGCTGTCACCCATGCCGTTGCCAAAGCCGGTTTCCATCCCGTGGATCGCCACGACGACCGACGCCGGGACGCCAAAGCGGCGCTCAAGGCTGGCGTAGAATTCGGGGTTTTGGGCGATCCGGCGGCGGCCGATGCTGACGATCGTGTCGGCACCGCGAATCCGCATGAAGTCTTCGAGGCTGTAGCGGAAAGACCGCTGGTTGCGATCCGCATTGATCGTCCGCGTGGCATATTGCGTGCCGGCAAGGGCCTGCAACCCGCGCTGGCCAACCCCCTGCGCGGCCGCCTCGGCGGCAAACTGCTGCTTCCAGCGCTCGAACCCGCTGGAATCGTTGCCGCACTGGGCGCCAAGGGTGGCTGATGCCGCCAGCGAAAGGGTGGCGGCGGCGAGGATGGACTTGAACATTGACTGGCTCCGGAAACTGATTTGCGTCAACCCTAGCAGATTGCGCCCGCTATCCAATATGCGGCAGGCCGGATGATTCCGGCGCAAGCGGTCATTGCCAGCCCGTTGCCACGAATGCGGTGGCGACAGGCGTGTAGGCAAGCGACTGATCCGGCCCGGTGCGTTCTGACGTGCAGACGCCACGTTCGGAGGCATCGGCCAACACTGCCTGCGTTACGGTCTGAGTTTCCATCATCCTGCGGCACCCCCAGTGGGCTGGAACGTAAAGACAGAGGCCGTCGAACAATCGCGAAAGGCGCACGATCGGACAGGTCAGCGCAGCGTCGATCTGTGCAGGATCGAGGCTGGCCAGCAGTGTTGCGTCCAATGCGGCACGCTGGTCCAGCTTGAATTTCAGGAAACCATAGACCTGTTCGGTATCCTGGTTGGAATAGGCGATGGCATTGACCCAGTAGGGGTCTTGCACGGTCAGGGCATTGCTATCTTCTGGCATCTCCTGCGCCTTGGCCAGTTTTGCCCAAGTCCCGGCGTCATAGGGCGCGGCGGTCAGGCGGCGCTGCAACAGGTCGCGCAGTTCGGCCCTGCGCGGCATCGTGGCGCGGTCGGTGCTGACGGGCGTGCGCAGCAGGATCAGGTCGATCAGTTCAGGGTTGTAGGGGTCGAATTCCAGCGCGATCCGCGCCGCAGCCTTGGCCCGCATGATGACCCCATAGGCAACGCCCTGATGGCCGTTGTAGTCATTGAAACGGCTGAGGTATTCTTGGGCGACGCCAACATCGTCGCTGCCTTCGTCCTGAAGATAGGCGCGCATTTCAGGCTCGGCTGCCAAACGCCAACTGTGATCGAACAGGCGGCTGCGGTCAAGATAGGGGTTGTCGTTCTCGGCCAGCGCCGCATAGGCCATGTCGTTGACCTCGTGCCCGAAATTATACAGCAGGATCAGGTCAATCATGCAGGTGTCAAAGGTGTATTCGGCGACCTCGGTGATCAGGGGCGCAAAGGTCGAGCAAAGATCGATCAGCCCAGCCATACCGGTGCCGCCCATTGCGGTTCAGTGGCGTCGGCGGCCCGCCACAGCGACCCGAGAGTCGGTGTCACCGCCATCACCTCGCTGACGACCTGCCACCAGTCCGCATCTGACAATCGGCGGGTGGTGCGTTGCAGCCGGAAGACCGCGTCCGAGGCGGGGATCAGGTCGGGGGCAAGCGCATAGGCCTGCAAGGCGAAGTCCATCGCGGTGCCGTGCCGGGTAACAAAATCGGCGATCGCGTCCGGGTAGGTTTCGCGCAAAGTTCCCTCGCCGCGCACCTGTAGTCCGGCCTGATGCTGCTGCCAGGCCTGCGCCGTCATCGCGTAGGGCGAGCGGGGGTATGCGACCATCCAGCGTCCGACAAACGACGATATCCTCAGATCACTGACGCTGAGCGCGACATAGGCCAGCCGCAGGTCGTTCTGATTGGTATGGCCAGCGAGAGCGGCGCGATGTGCTGCCTGCATCGCCGTTTCGGCCCCGTCGACATCCAACGCCAGCGCCAGTGCGCGCATTTCGTCGCCGTCCATCGCCCACGCCGGTGCGGCAAGTCTCAGGGTTGCAATCAACAGGATGAACAGGTTGCGCATTGTCGGCCCTTTTAGGATGCCGACCGTTCTGGCGAAGGATTTTGGCCAGAATGGGGCGCGTCAGGTCCGCACCCCGGCGAACCGTTCGGCCCATTCCGTGCGTTCCTCGTCAGTGATCTTGCGGAATGTCACCTCGGGAACCGTAAACGTATGGCCGCCGGGCAAGGCGGTCAGGGCGGCGGGCACGTCTGTGGGCCATTCGGTGCCGGTCGCGTTCATCGCCGCCAGCAATTCGGCGGCCGCGTCGGGAATAAATGGGGCCGACAATACCGCGTAGAAGGGGATCAGGTTCAGCGCGAGGCGGATCTGCGCGGCGGCACGTTCTGGTTCGGACTTGAACGCCGTCCACGGCGCGACGGATTGCAGGTATTCGTTCCCCGCCACCCAGATTGCCCGCAGTTCGGCAGCAGCCTTGCGCACCTCGATGGCGTCCATATGCGTCTGATAGGCGGTCAGACGGACGGTCAGGTCGGCGATCAGCGCGTCCTCGTCGGGGCCGAAATCACCGGCCGTGGGCACGGTTTCATCGAACTTGGACCGGCAAAACTTGGTCACCCGGCTGACGAAATTGCCCAAGACATCGGCCAGATCCTTGTTCACGTCGGTCTGGAAATTCTCCCAGTTAAATTCGGCATCCGCGGATTCCGGCGCATGGCTCAATAGCCACCAGCGCCAGTAATCCGGCGGCAGGATTTCTAGCGCCTGATCCATGAACACGCCGCGCCCGCGCGATGTGGAAAACTGGCCACCGTCATAGTTCAAGTAATTGAACGACTTGATATAATCGACCAGCTTCCACGGTTCGCCCGACCCGAGGATCGTCGCCGGAAAGCTTAGCGTGTGAAACGGCACGTTGTCCTTGCCCATGAACTGCGTATAGCGCACGTCGGCGGCCCCCTTGTCGGTGCGCCACCAGCGTTCCCAATCGTCTCCCTTGCCGACATCGACCCACTCCTGCGCACAGGCGATGTATTCGATCGGGGCATCGAACCAGACGTAGAACACCTTGCCCTCCATCCCCGGCCAGTCGGCATCGCCGCGTTTCACCGGCACGCCCCAGTCCAGGTCGCGGGTGATCCCCCGGTCCTGCAAACCGTCACCGTCGTTCAGCCACTTCTTGGCGATCGAGGTGGTCAGAATTGGCCAGTCGGTCTTGCTGTCAATCCATGCTTGCAACTGGTCACGCATGTCACGCTGGCGCAGGTACAGATGCTTTGTCTCGCGCAGTTCCAGATCGGTCGAGCCGGAAATCGTTGAATGTGGGTTGATAAGGTCGGTCGGGTCAAGCTGCTTGGTGCAGTTGTCGCACTGATCGCCCCGCGCCGATTCATAACTGCAATTCGGGCAGGTGCCCTCGATGTAGCGATCCGGCAGGAATCGCCCGTCGGCCACCGAATACATCTGCTTTTCCGTGACTTCACGGATCAACCCGCGCCCGTCCAGCACCCCGGCAAAAGCTTGGGTCAGCTTGCGGTTCTGCGCTGAGGAGGAACGCCCGAAATGGTCGAACGACAGGCGGAACCCCCTGGCGATCTCGGCCTGAACCGCCCACATCTCGGCGCAATAATCCGCCACCGGTTGGCCCGCCTTGGCAGCGGCGAGTTCGGCGGGGGTGCCATGTTCGTCGGTGGCACAGAGGAACAAGACCTCGTGGCCCCGCGCCCGCAGATAGCGGGCGTATAGGTCAGCCGGCAACTGGCTGCCCACCAGATTGCCCAGATGCTTGATCCCGTTGATATAGGGGATCGCCGAAGTGATAAGATGCCGCGCCATTTGCCCGCCCTGCTGGTCCTGTCGCGGCTTACGCGATTGACCGGGGACGGGCAAGAACTGCGGCTAAAGGATAAAGGCTACTGCGCGGTATAGGCTCCATCGACCAGATGATAGCTGCCGGTGATAAAACTCGCCCGGTCCGACAGCAGATAGCAGACCAGATCGGCGACCTCTTGCGATTGGCCAAGCCGCCCGATGGGGTGCAGGGCGACCAGCCCGTCGCGCATCTCGTCGCTGATGTCGTCCAGCAGCGGTGTTTCGATAAAGCCCGGACCAACCGAATTGACCCTGATCCCCTTGGCCGAATATTCCAGCGCCGCCGTCTTGGTCAGGCCGACGACGCCATGCTTGGCCGCGACATAGGCGCAAGACTGCGCAATGCCGACCGAACCGAGGATCGACGCGATGTTGACCACGGCCCCGCCGCCCGACTTATCGATGGCGGGCAGGCCGTGACGCAGGCCAAGAAATACGCCCGACAGGTTTATCGCGATGACCTTTTGCCAATCCTCGACGGGATATTCGCCGGTCGGCGTCTGCGGTCCGCCAATCCCGGCGTTGTTGACCAGCAGATGCAGGCCGCCGGTTTCCTTGACCGCGAAGTCGACCATCGCCTTGACGGCCCTGTCGTCGGCGACATCGGCAGCGACGGAATGGGCCTTGCCGCCGGCCTTTGTGATCGTGTCGACAGTTTTATGCGCATCGGCCTTTTTCAGGTCAGCAATGATGACGGTGGCACCTGCGGCGGCAAGGGTGATGGCGCAGGCCTCGCCGATTCCGGAGGCCCCGCCGGTGACGATAGCGGTCTTACTATTGAAATGGATGTTCATGGGAGTTTCCTTTGTATCGTCATGAGGAAACCGCCGAACCCAGAGTCAGGTTTCGTCACGCTCGCGTGACCGCCCGATCAGGCGGCCGATGAAAAAACTGGTGCGCGGGGCGTAAACATAGCGAGTCTTTCGGGTGGCGGGCCGGGCCTGCATCCGGATCAGGCCAAAGACCACCAGCGCCACGTGGCCCAGCGAGATCACCACGAACAGGGCCGCCGGGCCGAACGCTTCGATCAGGAGGGACGTACCATAGGGGGCCCCAATGGCACCGACCGCATAAAAGAACATCAGCGCCGCCGACAGTTCGACCCGATCGTCAGGCCCGGCAAAATCATGGGCATGGGCGGCAGAGACCGAATAGATCGGAAACGTTGTGAAACCGAATATCGCGGCCGCGATCATCACCCCCGTCGCGCCTGTCTGCGCAGCCCCGACCGTGACCCCGCAGGACACGATGGCGGCGACCGACAGCCAGATCAGCACCCAGCGCCGGTCGTATTTGTCGGCAAGCCAGCCGATGGGGTATTGCGCCACCGCACCACCCGCGACGAAGGCCGCCAGGAAATAGCCAATCTGGCTGGCCGCCAATCCGACCTCGGC
>JBBKXP010000129.1:0-6462 GCA_037969545.1 Paracoccaceae bacterium
GCCCATGGGCGAACAGGTCAGAGACCAGCATCCGCATGACAGACAGTTGTTTCGGGGATGGCATCCATGCGCGCCGCCGCGATTGGCGGATCACCGATCGGGCAAAGACTTGCGCCCAATCATTCTCAGCATCTTGAGCGACGGCCGGCATGTGGTGCAGCAGCCGCTCGAGATCGGCATCACTGTGCGCACTTGGGAATGTCTGGTGATAGGTCATGCCGCCACCTCGGCGACCAAGTCAGCTTCCCGTTCATCCAGTGCCATGAGCGCGGCATAAGCCAGCGCGGCGCGTTCCTTGACGCTCAGGCGCATGTAGATCAGTGCAGTGAAGCTGGCCCAGCCTGCCTCGTCGCCCGTGGTCAGGGCATAGCCCAGCGACCGCGCCGCCGACTTGTGCGCCGGGCGGGCGAATTTCGACATTGCAGATTGCTGCCCTTTCGGGGTAGAATCCTTGGGAAGGTAGGAGCCTTTCTTAAGACCAATAGCGCCCTTGTCCGCAGCCACGGACGGGGCGTTTTCTTTTGTGTCATCAGCACCCGGAACAAAACGTGTTTCCGCTGTGTCAATTTTGTGCCAATCGGATGCGGACGTTCCAGCATTGTTCTGCACAACACTGCATTTGTCTGCATCACAAGTGTCTTTGGATATTGCTGTTTTTTCTGGGCCAGAGTATCCCGCCAAGTGGGACACCCTTCCCCAACGAAGGGCGCTTATCTGGAAGGATAGCAGCAATGACGACGACGATTGCGGGCAAACGCCCCGCGCTGAAACCAGCGAATCCGCGTTTCTCCTCTGGTCCCTGCGCCAAACCCCCCCACTGGACCCTCGATGCGCTGTCAGGTGCGCCTTTGGGCCGGTCGCATCGTGCCGGTGTTGGCAAGGCCAAGTTGGCTGAGGCGATTGATCTGACCCGCGAGGTGCTGCGGGTTCCCGCCGACTACCTGATCGGGATCGTTCCGGCCTCTGACACGGGGGCGGTCGAAATGGCAATGTGGTCGCTGTTGGGTGAACGCCGGGCCGAGATGGTGGCCTGGGAATCCTTCGGCGCCGGCTGGGTCACGGATGTGATCAAGCAGTTGAAAATCGACGCCGGGGTTCACGAAGCGCCCTATGGCCAGATCGTCGACATGGCCACACTGAACTATGACAACGATGTGGTATTCACCTGGAACGGCACAACTTCCGGCGTGCGGATGCCGCATGGCGACATGATCCCGGATACCCGTGCCGGGCTGACGATCTGCGATGCGACCTCTGCCGCCTTTGCGCAGGATTTGCCGTGGGACAAGCTCGATGTGGTGACGTTCAGCTGGCAAAAGGTGATGGGCGGCGAAGGCGCGCACGGGATGCTGGTGCTCTCGCCTCGTGCTGTCGCCCGGCTGGAAACCTACACGCCCGCGTGGCCGCTGCCGAAAATCTTTCGGCTCACGTCCAAGGGCAAGCTGATCGATGGCATTTTCCGGGGCGAGACGATCAACACACCGTCGATGCTGTGCGTCGAGGATTATCTGGTCGCCCTGAAATGGGGCCGCTCCATCGGCGGGCTGGACGGGTTGATGCACCGGGCCAATGCCAATGCCCGGGCGGTGTGGAATTTCTGCGCCAGCCGCGATTGGATCGCCAATCTGGCGGTCAATCCGGCGACGCGCTCGAACACCTCGGTCTGTCTCAAGTTCACCGATCCCCGGATCAGCGACGGCGCGGTTTTCGCCAAGTCTGTGGCAAAACGGCTCGACGCCGAAAAGATCGCGCTGGACATCGGTGCCTACCGCGACGCCCCGCCGGGCCTGCGCATATGGTGCGGCGCGACCGTCGAGACATCCGATATCGAGGCGATGCTGCCTTGGATTGACTGGGCCTATCACGCTGAAATCAATGAGTTAAGTGCGTGACACCACGCACTCTACGTAGGGTGCGTGCTTGCACGCACCACCACCTCCATCAAAGGACCACCACTATGGCCCCCCGCGTTCTCATCTCTGACGAACTGTCCGACGCCGCCGTGCAAATCTTTCGCGACCGCGGCATTGACGTCGATTTCCAACCGAAACTGGGCAAGGACAAAGAGGCGCTTGCCGCGATCATCGGCGACTACGACGGCCTTGCGATCCGCTCGGCCACCAAGGCGACCGAAAAACTGATCGCCGCTGCGACAAATCTCAAGGTCATCGGCCGCGCCGGGATCGGGGTCGACCACGTCGATATTCCCGCCGCATCGAAAAAGGGCCTCATCGTCATGTATACCCCTTTCGGTAATTCGATCACCACCGCCGAACACGCGATTTCGCTGATGATGGCGGTGGCGCGCCAGATCCCCGAGGCAAATGCATCGACCCATGCCGGCAAATGGGAAAAGTCGCGGTTCATGGGGGTCGAACTGACCGCCAAGACCCTTGGCGTGATCGGAGCCGGCAATATCGGGTCGATCGTCATCGACCGCGCGTTGGGGTTGAAGATGAAGGTCGTGGCCTACGACCCCTTCCTGTCCGAGGACCGCGCGACGCAGATCGGAGCGGAAAAGGTCGACCTCGACACGCTGCTCGCGCGTGCCGACTTCATCACCCTGCACGTGCCCCTGACCGACCAGACCCGCAACATCCTGTCGGCAGAAAACATCGCCAAACTGAAACCCGGCGTGCGCATCGTCAATTGTGCACGCGGCGGACTGGTCGACGAGGCGGCGTTAGCCGCGGCACTGAAAACCGGACATGTGGCGGGGGCCGCCTTCGACGTCTTTGCCGAGGAACCCGCCACCGCCTCACCTCTGTTCAACCTTCCCAACGTGGTCGTTACCCCGCACCTTGGGGCCGCCACGACCGAGGCGCAGGAAAACGTGGCGCTGCAGGTGGCCGAACAGATGTCGGATTACCTGCTGACCGGCGCGGTGACGAATGCGCTCAACATGCCCTCGATCACCGCCGAAGAGGCCAAGGTGATGGGGCCGTGGGTCAAACTCGCCGGCCACCTGGGCAATTTCATCGGCCAGATGACGGATGAACCGATCACCGCGATCAACATCCTGTATGACGGATCCGTGTCGGGCCTGAACCTTGCCGCACTGAATTGCAGTGTCATCGCGGGGATCATGAAGCGGCTGAATCCGGATGTGAACATGGTCAGCGCTCCGGTCATCGCCAAGGAACGCGGCATTCAGGTCAGCACGACCAAGCAGGACCAGTCCGGCATGTTCGAGGGCTACATCAAGGCGACCGTCGTGACAGACAAGCGCGAAAGGTCGGTCGCAGGCACGGTGTTCAGCGATGGCAAGCCGCGGTTCATCCAGATCAAGGGCATCAACATCGACGCCGAGATCGGGGCCAACATGCTCTATACGACGAACGAGGATATTCCCGGGATCATCGGCATGCTGGGCAACACGATGGGCGAAAACGGCGTGAACATCGCAAACTTTACCCTTGGCCGCTCGGCCCGCGGCGGCGAGGCGATCGCGATTCTTTACGTCGACGATCCGGTGCCGCCGCAGGTGATCGCAAAGCTGGAAAAGACCGGCATGTTCCAGCAGGTCAAGCCGCTGGCCTTCGAGGTCGGATAGCGTGTCGATTTATGCCATCGGTGATATCCACGGCCAAAAGGCCATGCTGGAAAGTGCGCTTGCACTGATCGAAAAGGATGGCGGGGCCGATGCGCCGATCGTCTTTGTCGGCGACTACACCGACCGTGGGCCCGATAGCCGGGGGGTGCTGGACCTGCTGATTGCGGGCGTGGCGCAGGGGCGCAACTGGACCCTGTTGCGCGGCAATCATGACCGCATGTTCACCTGGTATCTGGATGCGTTTCCTCGCGAGGATCCGCATCTGTACCATACCCTCAGCTGGCTGAACCCGCGTTTGGGTGGCGACACCACGCTTGCATCTTACGGTGTCACGGTGAATGACGCCCGCCGCGGCGGCGATATTCACGCCGAAGCGCGCGCCGCCGTGCCCCCTGCGCATATCGACTTCTTGACGCACCTGCCGCTGACCCACCGGCACAACGACTTGTTCTTTGTCCACGCCGGAATCCGCCCCGGCGTCCCGATTCCCGACCAGACGGAAAACGATCTGATCTGGATCCGGCAGGATTTCGTCAACGACACCCGCGACCACGGCCCGCTGATCGTCCACGGCCACACCCCGACCGAGGTGCCGATGCATTTCGGCAACCGATTCAACCTTGATGGCGGCGCCGGTTATGGCCGGCCAATTATCCCGGTGGTGTTTGAAGACGATCAAAGCTGGCTGCTGACCAATCGCGGCCGGTTTGCGACCCTGTGACGTGGCAGCTGGACCATGTGCAGATCGCAATTCCCAAAGGTGGCGAGGGCGCGGCGCGGGCGTTCTGGGTCGGCCTGATCGGGATGCGCGAAGTGGCAAAACCCGCCGCATTGGCCGGGCGCGGCGGCCTGTGGCTTACCCGGGGCACAGTTCACCTGCACCTCGGTGTCGATGATCGGTTTCGCCCCGCGGCCAAAGCGCATCCCTGTCTGTCGGTCGATGACCTTGACAGTATCACCGCCGCGCTGACCGCTGCAGGTCATCCGTTTGAAACAGATACCAAGATCGTCAATGTCCGCCGAGTTTTTGTCGGCGATCCGTTTGGCAACCGGATCGAAGTCATGCAGGCCCCTTAACCCTGTCCGCCGCTTGCGCTACACCGCCGCCATGCCGATCCCCTTTGACAGCCTGCGCGCCATCCTGACCCACAGTTTCGACAGCGTGATCGACGTCCGCTCGCCGGCCGAATATGCGACGGATCACATTCCCGGCGCGATCAACCTGCCCGCCCTGTCGAACGCCGAACGCGCCGAGGTCGGGACGATCTACAAACAGGTCAGCCCGTTTCGCGCCCGCAAGGTTGGCGCCGCGCTCGTCGCCCGCAACGTCGCGGCGCATCTTGAAGGACCATTGGCCGAGATCGGCGGGGCGTGGCGCCCGCTGATCTATTGCTGGCGCGGCGGTCAGCGGTCGGGGTCATTCGCGTCGATCCTGTCCCAGATCGGTTGGCGCGCAGAGACGGTGACCGGCGGCTACCAAAGCTATCGGCGGCTGGTCCATGCGGCGCTGTATGACGTGCCATTGGCGTATCGACTGATCCTGCTGGACGGCTACACCGGAACCGCCAAGACAGATCTGCTGCCGCGACTGGCGGCGCGGGGGGTGCAGGTGGTCGATCTGGAAGGGTTGGCGCGGCATCGCGGATCGCTGCTGGGCGGACTGCTCGGCGGCCAGCCCGACCAAAAGGCGTTTGAAACCGCGTTGGCCGTCGCCTTTGATGGGCTTGATCCGGCCCGTCCGGTGGTGGTCGAGGCGGAAAGTTCCAAGATCGGTCGTCTGGTCATGCCGCCGATGGTCTGGGCGGCGATGACCCAAGCCAAACGGCTGGTGATCGACGCGCCTGTCGCTGCCCGCGCCGCCTATCTGACGCAGGCCTATGCGGATGTGATCGCCGACCCTGAAATCCTTGCCATGCGGCTGAATGCCTTGCGCCAGTTTCGCGGGCATGCCGTGGTCGATGGCTGGATCGCTCTGCTCAAGGCGCGGGATTTCAACGGCTTGTCCCGGGCGCTGATCGATCAGCACTACGATGCCGCCTATGCCAAATCCCGCGCGGTGCATCACCCCGAGATTGCCGGAACAGTGTACGTCGCAAGCCTCGATCCGGCGGGGCAAGAGTCAGCGGCGGATCAGTTGGCGACCCTCATTTCAGAACTCTGACAGCGGGCGGGCCTGCGGTAATCCGCCCGATCAGCGCCGCCCGATAGCCAGCGTCTCGCAATGCCTGCAGCGCCCGGTCGGCTGCCGCCGCATCCACGGCAGCCAACAATCCGCCCGCCGTCTGGGGATCAAACAACAGATCGGCACGTGCACCTTCGGCACCGAAAACCGGACCGGCGCCACTGCGATTGTCGGCAAAGATCGTCGACCTCATCCCGGATTCCGCCAGTTCCAGCGCCCCGGCCATCAGCGGTACAGCGTTGAGATTGATCTCGGCCCCGACACCAGACGCGTCGCAGATGCCTCCCAGATGCCCGGCAAGCCCGAACCCGGTCACGTCGGTCATCGCGTGGGCACCGGCCAGAATGACCGACGCGGCGCCTTGCCCCTGCACCATCAGATCATAGGCTGCAGCGACGTCGCCGCCCCGCGCCTGCCCGGCCATTTCGGCGGCCATCAGCACGCCCGACCCCAGCGGTTTCGTCAGGATCAGCGCATCGCCTGTTCGCGCCCCGGCCAAGGTGATCGGTTCCTTGTCGCACAACCCCGTCAGGGTGAATCCGATTGTCAGCGCGTCCCCAAGCGATGAATGGCCACCAACGATGGCAGCCCCGGCGTCGCCCATCACCTCGGTCGCCACCGCCATTATTTCGGCCAGCGTCCGCCGCTGCAGGTCAGCCGAAAGGCGCGGCAGAATGATGCTGGCGGTCGCCGCCTGCGGGGTTGCCCCCATCGCCCAGATGTCGCC